>NZ_LT629752.1:600000-900000 GCF_900105145.1 Polaribacter sp. KT25b
TGATCTCCCGTATAAATAATGATGGTATTCTCTAGTAAATGATTCTCTTTTAAATAATCAACAACACGTTTTACATTGTCATCCACTCCTTTTACACATCGTAAATATTTTTTTAAATACGTTTGATAAGCCATTTTAGTAGCTTCAACAGAATTAGGATTTGTTTTACTTCCCCATTTTTTTGAAAAATTACGACGTGGATTACGAGCACTTACCGAAGTTCCTAGGTAAGGTAGTAATTCGTCATTATATCCTCTTGTTGCAATAGAACCATGGTTTCCTTGTTCAAAAAGGTTTTCTGGTTCTGGAATTTCTACATCTGCTAAATAAGATTCGTATCTTGGCGCATATTCGAAGTTATCATGAGGTGCTTTAAAATGCATTTTCATAAAAAAGGGCTTGCTTACATCTCTCTTGTTTTCTAACCATTCTAAGGTAGAGGTTGCAATACAATCCGTAGAATGTCCTTGCATTTCTTCTGTTCCCTCTACAAGCATTGTCATTCCTCCTGCTTTTCTAACAAAAGACGCTGTACCTTCTCTAGATACAAAATGAGGATTAAAATATTCTCCTTGCTTATAAAGCACTTTGTAGTAATCAAAAGCTTCTGGTTTTTCTTTTAAATGCCATTTACCAATTACTGCAGTTTCATATCCAGCTTTTTTCATTTCTATTGCCAAATACTGGTTTTCCTTTTTCAACCGACCATGTAAAGTGGTTACGCCATTAACGGCACTATATTGACCTGTCATAATATTAGCACGACTAGGCGTACAAATAGAATTTGTAGAAAAAGCATTGGTCATTACAATTCCTTCATTTGCCAATTTATCTATGGTTGGTGTTGGGTTTAACTTTGCCAATCGACTGCCATAAACTCCAACTGCTTGTGACGTATGGTCATCAGACATGATGAATAAAATATTTGGTTTTTGAGAATTAGCTTGAGCTACCATTTTAGTCTTGCTTACCGCAAAAACTATCAAAATCATTAAACAGTATTTATTCATCTTTATACCTTTTACATTTATAAAACAGCAACTCATTAACTAGCAATTAATTTATCTAGTTTTTCTTTAATAAATTTATTATTGTCTTTATTATCCTTCATATAACCTTTTAAATCTTTGGCTAATTTTTTTATGATTTGCTTGTACTTAGCATCGTTGATTAGGTTTACCGTTTCATTTGGGTCTGCTTTAATATCCATAAACCAAGACTCATCTTTGTTGGCTAAAACCAGTTTGTATTGTTCTGTAATTGCAGCGTAAAAACCCAGTTTAGAAAACGTAACATCGTTCCAATTACTTGGTGCTTTTTTTGCTAAAAGTGGCGTAATATCTCTACCAGCAACTTTTGGCGATTCAACATTTAATAAGCTTAAAAAAGTAGGCATCCAATCTGTGTTATTTGCCGCTTTATTTACAACAAGTCCTCTTGGAATTAAAGGAGAATTCCCTTTACTTCCTTGTGCCATAATAAATGGTATTTTTGCAGATCCTTCATGGATGGTTCCTTTATTAACTCTACCGTGTTCTCCTAACAAATCTCCGTGATCTGATGAAAAAACAACAATGGTGTTCTCAAAAATTCCATCGTCTTTTAACTTTTGAATGATACGCCCCACGTTATCATCAATCAATTTTACCATTCCAAAATATTGTTGAATTTCCTTTTTTAGTTTCTCAGGATTTTTCGTTTTTTGATCTGGTTTTTGCCACTTAGGCATTGCTGCATTTGTTTTGTTTTTGTAAGCAATATCATAGGTGAATGGCAATTGTATTTCAACATCAGTAAACATGGTGTCATAAGGTTCTCTAACCGTATCTGGTGTATGTGGGTCTGGAATACTTACCACATAATAAAAAGGTTCATTTTTATGCTCATCAATAAAATCAATGGTTCTATCTGCTAACCAATCTGTAGTATGTTTTACATTTTTTGATTTTTCATCTTCATAAAGTGGTTGTCCGTATTTATCTATCCCTATTTTCTTAGGTCTTTTGGCTGCTCTATAAGGATTTCCATTGGCATCAATTCCTTTAAATTTATCATGACCTCCTAAAAACATAAACTTGGTATCTTGAAAACCATAATGATCTTCTGGATGACCAACGGGATATGGAGACCACCATTCGTCTTTATCTTTGCTTCCAGATTTGTCTCTACTTTCAGATAAATGCCATTTCCCAGAATACCCAGTATAATAACCAGCAGCACTTAATACATCTGCAATTGTTGTTACATCTGGTTTTAAATATTTTCCATCACCTATTTTATTAGAATTATTAGGAATTCCTAGAGTTACAGGATAAATACCTGTAAACATAGAAGCTCTTGATGGTGTACAAACAGGTGCACTTGCATACATGCGATTAAAAATAGTTCCGTTTTTAGCCAAAGAATCAATATTTGGCGTTTCTGCAAATGCTTCTGGCCCCCAAGCAAAAGCCTGATCTTTTTCTAATTGATCTCTATAACAACCTAAAGTTCTAAAGTTATGTTCGTCTGTAATAATCCAAATAACATTGGGTTTTTTAGTGTTTTGAGCGTTCAATTTTAAATTTGAAAACCCTATTAAAACGATTAATAGAATGCTTCTTAAAAAATTTGAGTTCATAATTATTTCTGTATTATTTTTTTTTATTCGTCTTTTATTTTATGCAACATATACTTATCAAAAGCTTTTCCATCAAAAGGAACAATTACAATTTTACTTCCATGGTTATCATTTGGTCTGTCTTTTCCTTTATTCACATCAATTACTGAAAATAAAAAATGCGTTGGATGCCCATTTTCAACATAAACTGTCATTCGCTGAACTATTGCCCAATCATTTACAGTTCCGTTTGTGTATTTAAAAATATCTGCATCTTTTTTAAAAGCGATTCCTCTACTTTTCCAATTATGAATTCCATCTGATGATGTAAAGTGATAAGAAGTATCAACTCCATGCTGATTTACAATCATATGATACATCCCTCCACTAAACCAAACCGTTGGGTCTTCCATTTTTTCTTGAGGAATTCCTTCCATTCCTTTATAAATTTTATCTCCCATAATTTTATAAGGACCTAAAATTCCTTTTTTACTAAGCATAGGAGCTGTAGAACGAGGAATTAATAAATAGTCTCCGTTGGGTTTTAACAAAATTTGAACATTAGACATATAACCAACTTTATCATTTTTTACTGCTCCTTTATTATTACTATCATAACGTGCCAATCCATGATTAAAACCATTCGCTTCTACCTTAATTTCGCCTAATAATTTGAACGGACCTTCTGGCTTATCAGAAATAAAAATTTCACCACGAGTTGTTTCACTTGATATGACAGCATATTTTCCATCATGCGTTTTTAAAGCCACAATATTATGTCCTAAACCTTCTTTCCAATCAGGATAAACTAACCCTTTATCTACATAAGGTCCCATCACATTTTCACTAACACCATGCATGGCTTTTGTTCCAATATGCCAACCCTCTCCGTGAGACATTTCCTGCGTCCATCGACTTGCATATATATGATATTTTCCTTCATCATCTTTTACAATACTTCCATCCCAATAGCACCAATTCTTCATTTTAGAATCTTCCAATCCGTTGGTAATATCTCTGGGCAATACATTATTTGCTCCCCAAATTCCATCAGAAACTAATGGTTTTTGAATTGGCATTGGTTTAAAAAAATCTATTAAAGTCTTTGACTCTTCTATTTTTGAAGCACAAGCCTGTAGTATGATTGCTATTAAAACTAAAATTTTAAACTGTTTCATTTTTTTTCTTCTTTGACTAATTTTTGCATATACTTATCAAAAGCAACTCCATCAAAAGGAACCACTACAATTTTACTTGCATGGTTATCGCTTCCTCTATCTTGACCTTTTTTTACATCAATAACAGAAAACATAAAATGAGTTACATGACCATTTTCAACATACGCTGTTGGTCTTTCTACAAATTGCCAATTATTTATTGTTCCGTCTGTATATTTAAATATTTTAAATTCTTCTTTTTTAAAGGCAATCCCTCTATATTTCCAATCTGCAATTCCATCTGTTGATGTAAAATGATGTGATGTTTTTGTTGGCCAATGATTGTAAACAATGTGATACATTCCGCCGCTATACCAAATGGTAGGATCCTCGTTTCTAGTTTGTGGTAACTCTGGGTATTTTTTATAAATGCGATCGCTCATAATTTTATAAGGACCTAAAATGCCATTATCACTAATCATTACCGCTGTAGACCTACCAATTAACATATATCTTCCATCAGGTCTCAATAAAATTTTTACATTAGACATATGTCCGAAGAAAAGCTGCTTTTTATTTTGATATTTTGCCAATCCTATATTAAAACCATTAGAATCTATTTGAATTTTACCAAGAAGTTTAAAAGGCCCTTCTGGCGAATTCGATACAAACACCTCTCCTTCGGTAATTTCGCTCGTTACTGCTGCATAACGTCCATCTTTCATACGCAGACCTATAACATTACCTCCTGTACCTTCTCTCCATTGTGGCCATAGTAAACCTTTATCTATATAAGGCCCCATAATATTATCACTTACTGCATGAATTCCTTTTGACCCCAAATGCCAACCGTCAGTATGGGATAAAGATTGATTCCAGCGACAAACATACATGTGGTATTTTCCATCATCACTTTTTACAATTTTCCCGTCCCAATAACAACTGTTTATCATTGTAGGATCTTCCAATCCATTGCTTATATCTCTAGGTAAAACATTATTTGCACCCCAAATTTCATCAGAAACTAATGGTTTTTGAATTGGCATTGGTTTAAAAAAATCTATTAAAGTCTTTGGCTCTTCTATTTTTGAAGCACAAGCCTGTAGCATGATTGCTATTAAAACTAAAATTTTAAACTGTTTCATTTTTTTTCTTCTTTGACTAATTTTTGCATATACTTATCAAAAGCAACTCCATCAAAAGGAACCACTACAATTTTACTTGCATGGTTATCGCTTCCTCTATCTTGACCTTTTTTTACATCAATGACAGAAAACATAAAATGAGTAACATGACCATTTTCAACGTACGCTGTTGGTCTTTCTACAAATTGCCAATCATTTATTGTTCCGTCTGTATATTTAAATATTTTAAATTCTTCTTTTTTAAAGGCAATCCCTCTATATTTCCAGTCTGCAATTCCATCTTCAGAAGTAAAATGATGTGATGTTTTTGTTGGCCAATGATTGTAAACAATGTGATACATTCCGCCGCTATACCAAATGGTAGGATCCTCGTTTCTAGTTTGTGGTAACTCTGGGTATTTTTTATAAATGCGATCGCTCATGATTTTATAAGGACCTAAAATGCCATTATCACTAATCATTACCGCTGTAGACCTACCAATTAACATATACCTTCCATCAGGTCTCAATAAAATTTTTACATTAGACATATGCCCATAATGTGGTTTTGTTTTATTCTGGTATCTTGCCAATCCCATACTAAATCCATTAGGGTCAACTTTAATTTTCCCTAACAATTTAAAAGGTCCATTTGGATTTTCAGAAACAAATATTTCACCATCAGTAAGTTCGCTAGTAACGGCTGCAAAGCGTCCATCATGCATTCTTAAACCAATAACATTATGACCTATTCCTTCTTTCCATTGTGGCCATAATAAACCTTTATCAACATAAGGTCCCATAATATTATTACTCACAGCATGCATTCCTTTAGAACCTATATGCCAACCTTTACTATGAGAATATTTTTCATCCCAACGACTTGCATACATATGATATTTGCCTTCATCATCTTTTATTATTTTCCCATCCCAATAACACCATTTTTTTAATGTAGCATCTTCTAATCCATTTGTGGTATCTCTAGGAATTACGTTTGAATCTCCCCAAATTCCTTCTGAAATTAAAGCTTTTTGAGGTTCCATTGGTAGAAAAAAGTCTACTAGGGTCTTTTTCTTTTGTGCGGATAACTTTATTGAAAAGCATAAAATAAATAGGATTAATAAACGACTAGGTGTTTCAGGGTAAATCATACTTATTATTTTTATTTATTATTGAAAATAATTATTTAATAACAACGAACTTCAAACATTCTAATATTTTCTTTTCCGTGCGTGTTTTTCAATTTTAAACGAATGGCAGTTGCTTTAACTTCATCAAAATTTATTTTTACTAAACGTGTAATATTGTACTCTTTTTTACCAACTTCTTTCCAGTTTCCTTGTACACGTGCTTCTACCGTAAAATCTTTTATCAATTCTGGAGGAACAGCAGTAACTTGCCCTTTATTTTTAGCAGGATCTTTATGCATCATCATTAAACGTTGCAAGTTGGTATCAAACTTCATTTCTACACTTGTAAATTTTTGAGGTTTGTTCCATTCTAATTGTAATTCAGCATTTAATCCTTCTGATTGCCAGTGATGAATTTTATTAATTTCATCTCTACTTACACCATCTAATAGATTTTTTACATCACCAGAACTAGTTGAAGAAGCAAAAATTAAATCTGCTGTTCTTGCTTTATCTTTAGGATCTTTTGCTGGTCTATGTGGAAAATACGAATCGTCTCTTAACAATTGCTCTTGCAAATCATTTATATTATTTTGATATAATTTTCTTGGCGAAACTCCTTTATTCGCACACATTGCTGCCGCTGTTCCTGCTGCTTGCCCCATCATAGAACAAGTACCAATAATTCTTGTTGATGAAAGTGCAATATGTGTAACACTCACGTTTCTGCCGGCAAATAATAAGTTGTCAATATTTTTAGAATACAAGCATCTAAAAGGGATTTGATACACTTCTTTAAACCTAGAATGAAAATAACTTGCAGGTTCGTTAAGGTTTTCAATTCCGCCAGGGCAATGTTCATCTAAAGACCAACCGCCAAAAGCAATTGCATCATCAAAATGACGTAATCCCAACATATCTGGTTCAGAAAGAATATAATCTCCTACAAATCTTCTAGATTCTCTTCTACCAGGAATTGAGCCTACCCAATCTAAAACAATATTAGCTGCTTCAGGGAAATCTCCAGAATTTTTTATATGATTCCAAACTCCATAGAAGTTAGCCATTAATTTATGACGGATTTCATCTCTTTCTCCAATAATATCTACATCACTTCCTAATTCTACCCACCAAAACCCTTCTTTTAAATGTTTTATTTTTCTATGTTTATCTTTAAATGCTTTTTCAGCATCAAAAGGAACAGCGTATTCTGGCGCATAAAAAGGCACTGGTCTTCCCATGTCTTTTGTTATCATCATAAAACAATCTCCCATAACCCAACCATCTGGTTTATCTGGCGCATATTTTTCATTAAATTCTGCTTTGCCTTCTCGTCCTTGTTTAAATTCTGCTCCTGCTGTTGCAGCCACAAAACCATCTCCAGAGCAATCTACAAAAACAGGTGCATTTATGGTAAAATCTGTTTCAGTGGTTAATTGTCGACAAACAACCGATTTAATTTTATTTTCATCAATATTTACATCCAACGCAGTTGTATTTAATAGTAGCGTTAAATTCTTTTCACGAATTACATAATTGTATAAAACATGATCCCAAACATGATATGATTCTTGCGGATTGTAATGCCAGTTTTCAATCAATAATTCTTCTACAATTCCTGTTTCTCTTTCTACTTTATGTTTGTTTTCTAAATTTTTTACACCGTTTACGGTTACTCTCATTTCGCTAGATGCATTTCCACCTAAAACGGGTCTGTCTTGTACTAAAACAACTTTTGCGCCATTTCTAGCGGCTGAAACTGCAGCAGAAATTCCAGACATTCCTCCACCAATTACTGCAACATCAACAACTAAAGTTTTTCTACGAATTGGATCTTTTTTTAAAGTCTCTCTTAATGCTTTTTCTTCCTTAAATAAAACATTTGTGCTATTAGATGTTTGAGCAGAAATGTCTCCTATGATTGGAAATATACTTGCTGCTACAACTCCTTGAGTTCCTTTTTTAAAAAAATCTCTTCTTTTCATTGTTTCTTATTTAAGTGTGTTCTTAAGTTCTTTTCTAAATTTTTCTATAATTTCTTTATTAGAAGAATTACTAGCAATATTTGCCCATTCGTTTGGGTCGTTTCTATGGTCGTATAATTCTTCAAAACCGTTACTATAAATTGTATATCTATAGTTTTTACTTCTTAAAGAATGAATGCCTTTATCTTTTGAGGTAAGCACAAATTCATGAATTTCTTTCGAAGGTTTTTTTACGATACTAGAAATACTTTTACCTTCTAAATCATTTTTTTGAGGTAGATTAGCCATTTCAACAAGAGTAGGGTAGACGTCTAATAAAGAAACAATTGATGAACTTACTTTTCCGTTGCCATCTCTTGGGTCAAAAATTAATAAAGGAGTTTTTGCTGAGCGTTCCCACAAAACATTTTTAGACCAATGTTCTTTTTCTCCCAAATGCCAACCATGATCTCCCATTAAAACAATAATAGTATTATTAGCATATTTGCTGTTTTTTAATCCGTTTAATAAATGACCAACACATGCATCAGCAAAAGATACATTTGCCAAATATGCCCTAACAGCTTCTTTCCATTTTCCATGATCTACGATAGATTGATGAACCGATTTTTTTGCCATATTATTACCCATTTTACCAACATCATCTAAATCATATTTTATGGTTTTAGGTAGCTCAATATCTTCTAATTTATACATGTCAAAGAATTGTTTTGGCGCGTACCAAGGTAAATGGGGTCTAAAAATTCCACAAGCTAAAAAGAAAGGTTTATCATGACTTTCTTGTAGAAAATTTACTCCATAATCTGCAGATTTATAATCATTATTGTTTTCTAAAGTTACATCAACCGGAAACCAGTCAAAAGATCGTAAAAAAGATCCTTTAACTCCGTATTTTTTTAAATCTAAACCGTGTTTAAGTTTGTTTTTTTTGTCAGGAAAAGTTCCGCCTAAACCGCCTTCTTTTTCTTGTTGAAAAGATCCAGGATCGCTACCTTCTTTTGGCGCAGAAGCTTTTCCCATTGGGCTATGAAAAATTTTTCCTGCAGCAGCAGTTTTGTAACCATTTTTTTCAAAATATTGTGGAAGTGTAATTGTGTTTTCAAAACCTTTTTCTTCTCTAAAAACTTCTGAATTTCCATAAACTCCAGTTGTTGAAGGTCTATAACCAGTTAATATACTAGTTCTAGATGGGTTACACAATGGCGCAGCGCAATATGCATTTTTAAAAATAGTACTGTTTGCTGCAAGTGCATCAATATTTGGTGTTATGGCTTGTTTATTTCCGCCAAAAGCACCAACCCAATCATTTAAATCATCAACCATAATAAATAATACATTAGGTTTATCAGTATTATTTTGAGATGTAATAGTTAGGGTACATAAAATGCTTAAAAGAAATATGATACTTTTAATATTTAATTTCATAATGATTGTATTGTTCTGTTTGTTTGTACTAAATACTTGAATATTATTTAAATTGAAGGAGTTCTAAGTTTCAATAATGTAACTCTTAGTAAATATTTGTGTTTTTTAGTTTAAAAGGCTTGTTAGTTTTTTTGTAAACTCGATTCCTAATTTTTTTTGCCCCTCTGTATTGTAGTGTAAATTATCTGAATGTTTTGGGTAATCTAACCATTTAGGATCTAAAGAAGTCTTAACAATTTCTACAAATTTATCTACTCTCGTTATAGAATCCATCGCATTTCTAACTTGTTCTGGCCCTTTTTTATATTTTCTAGGTAAAACATTTATTTGACCAATTATAAAAGGCAATTTTTTTAAATCTAATTCTTTTCTATACGCTGCAATTAAATCTTCTAAGTTTTGTTGATAACTGCTTGCGGTAATTTCTTTATTAGTATCACTTTCACCTTGCATCCAGAGTAAGCCGAGAATTTTATAGTTTGTTCCTTTTAGTTCTTCTAAATTAGAATTGATAATTTTAATGTGTTCAGAAAACAATTTCATTTTCTTTTTTTCTGGATTTTTTTCAGCTAAATCTGCTTTTTCTTTAGACCAATTAGAATTCCAAGCACCATATAATGATGTGCCACCTACCGCTTTTTTTATAAATAAATATTTTTGATTTGGATTTTTTTCAGCTAAAGTAAGTCCTACAAAAAGTTCTGGGCCAAATTTATTTTCACCTTTTGAAACATAGAAAGATAAAGGTTTTACATTTTTTATTGAATTAGTTGAAGTACTTATTAAAACTCGATCAGAAATGTTGTCAATTCTTTTTATATCTTGTTTAGATAAATTACTAACAATTCCTTGTCCTGCCATATTAGATTGCCCAGCAAATAAAACAATATGTATTTCTTCTTGAGCAAATAATTTAAAACAGCTTAAAGTACAAATCAAAAAAATGAGTATTTCTTTTTTCATGAGTCTATTTTATCATTTTCATTAATTCAAAGGCAAAAGCTGTGCCTAATTTAACCTGACCTTCTGTGTTGTAATGAACATTATCTTTGTGCTTAGGGTAATCTAACCAATTTTGGTTTGTAGATGTTTTAATTAAAGCAGTAAAATGGGTTTTGTTTACAAAAGATTCCATTTGATTTCTAACAATTTTTGCTCCATCTTTTACACCATATCTTGAGTTTATTTCACCTATAACAAATGGCATTTTTTCTTCCTTAAAAATAGTTCTGTATTTTAAAATTAATGCTTTTAAATTAGAAGCATAACTTCTTGCAGCTTCTATTAAAGTGGCATCATTTTCTCCTTGCATCCAAGCTAAACCAATAATTTTATAAGTTTTTTCTTCGGATTTTAGAATCGCTAAACTTTTCTGAATATCTTCTATATGCATAGAAAATAATTGTAGTTTTTGCTTTTTGTCTTTTTCTATAGCTTGTGCTTTTTCTGATGACCAATTTGGGTTCCAAGCGCCATATAAAGCTGTGCCACCTTGAGATCTTTTTATAAGCAAATATTTTTTTGTAGGATTATTTTCTGCAAGTGTTAAACCCATTAATAACTCTGGACCAAATCGTTTTGTAAAATTGTATTTTTCTGATGGTTTATTATCATAGTATGATAACGGCTTAATTAATTTACCATTAAAAACTAAAGAAACTCTATCAGAAATCTTTTGAATTCGATTAATAATATTGCTTTCGAGTTCATCAAAATTACCAGCACCAGCCATATTAGATTGACCTGCTAATAAAACTACTTGAATATCTACATCATTTTGAGCTGTAATTTCTGATGATTTACAAGATGCTAACATCAAGAGAAAAAGCAAGAAGATGTTCTTTTTCATAAAAGTATTTTGGTATAAAAAGCTCTTTAAAAGTAATTTTATTTGTTACTATTTTTGTGATAACTATACTTTTAGACAGCTTATTTAAAATTATAATTTTTAAATATAAATTTAGTTTTTATTCGCTTTTCTAAATGCTTTCATTTTAGATTTTGCTAATTCTTTATCAATTCCTTTTAACATTTCGTCTAAAGTGATTTTTTTGTCACCATCTTGATCTAAACCAAAAAATATAAACTGACTATTAATTGCCTTTCCTTTTTTATTGGTTTTATCCTTGTAAAATGCTTCGAATTCTGTTTCAGAAAGAAAATCATTATTGTCAGTATTTATTTTTTTGAATTTATTTTTTGCTGTCTTCTCTTTTTTTGCATCATCTTGAGCGGATACTTGGCCAACTAGAAACATTGACAAAACGATAATGGCTACTTTGAAAATTTCCATAATTTAGGATTTAAATATTAGTCTTTCAAAATTAAAGCACAAATGCTGTTTTTTTGATTCTGTACGTACATAAATAGGGCGTTTAAATAATTTTTAGCTAAAAACCTTATATAATATAGCCGTTTTGAATTATTTTTTAGAAATCACTTCAACGAAATAAACCTCATTTGGTTTTAAAGTTGGTGTTGTAGAAACATTAATTCCTTTAATAATATCTTTACAAGTAATGTTTTCGCTGCCTTTTAGAGTGATTTTTAGTGTAGCATCCGTTTTACCAACATTAACAATTGATAACACACTATTACCTGCATCATTTTTTACTACTCGCCAAATACATCCTTTTTTATCCACAGAATTTGTTTCTGAAACTGCTATTTCTGGATACAATTTTTTATCCTTTAAAATTGAAATTGCTTTGCTTTTAATCTCATCAGTAGAGTTCAATTTAATGATTTCTCCTTTTCCTGATGTAAGATTCGCTATACTTTTTCCGTATTCGTTTTTTAATAAACTTTTAGTATCAATAATGATTTTTCCACCTGAATTTAAATAATTCTGAAGCTCTATTATTTCATCATTTGTAACAAAAGGAGTGTTGTAAATTAAAACAACATCCCAGTTTTTAGAGTCTTGTTTCTTGATAATATCTTTGGTAACAAAACCTAAAGGAGTTCCTTCAAAATTAAGTACTTCATACAATTTAAATAGTTGATCCATGTGATCATCTTTATTGATTGCTGTTGTTTTTGAATAGAAAATACGCAGCGGTTTGCGTTGTCTTTGCATAGACATAATTTCTTCTGCATTTGCATTTAAATCAATTAATGTCATTGCAACTTCATTTGTAACTCTTGGTTGCTGAATATTAGAACCTGCGTAACCTTTATCATTTAAAGCTTTTTTAGAAATAGCGCCATTTTCTTCTCTTGGCCAATACCAAATTTGACTTGCTGTCATACCATAAGAATGTGCCAACCAAAAAGATGCTCTTGCATAATTTGGATCTAAATATAAATTACGAGATCTTACTGTTGATAAATAATGTAACTCAGAATTAAAGTTGATTTTATTAGGACTTACAGATTTCATAAAATCGAAACCCATACATAATTCTCTCCATTCAAAAGCATAATTTTTCTGCCATTCATGAGGTTTTCCCCAAGTATATGTGTGATCTGCTCCAGAATCATTACCAATAATTCCGCTTAAATCTGTTAACGCTTCTAAATCTATTCCGTGTGCTCTTTGGTTATCAGTCCAAAGGTTTGGCATAATTTTTAAATGTACTTTTGCGGTTGCATCATGCTTTGTAATTTCTGATTTTAAGAAACCATACCAATCTGTAACTCTATCCATATTAAAAGAATTCCAATCAAACCAAATAGGAGTTCCTTGCAAACTAATATCAATAGGAATCTCTATTTTTACGTCATTAAAATCTTTGAAATTTGAATTCCAAATACTATTTAATGTTGCAATATTTTGATGTTTTTTTGATAACCAAATTTTAAATTTTTCGATTGTAAATTGAGATGCTCCACCAGAAGCCCAAGGTAATTTTTTCTTTTTAGCATCTGTATATGTATAAAAGTGAGGTTCGTTTACGAGCATATAACCTAATTTGCTATATTTTTTTCCAGCCATTATTGGAACCACTTTTTCTAACAATTTTGTTTGAATTTCTCTTGCTCCAGGATTATCTATATCATACGCAGTATACGTATCCTCTCTCATGCTAAAATTAGGTCCATATTTTTCTTTCGCCCATTTTGGTACACCTTTATGATTCATAAAAATAAAACCTAAAGAACCATCTGGTTTAGATTGTAATTCATCTAGTTTTCTGGGATTTATTGTTCCGTTTTCTTTTATCACATACGAAGGTGTTAAAAAAAATCCATCTTGATTTCCATGAAATTCGTTTAATTCTTTTGTATTTGGTTTCCAAGTATAATCAGCTAAAAAAACGGGACGATTATTAAACGTTAATTGATCATTATCTACTGTAACTTTGCTCCAATCTACATTTGGAGAGTTTTTTCTAAAAGCTTTTTTATCTACAATAGCTTGTAATTCTAGAATCGCTTTATCTAACATTAGATTTACATCATTTCTTTCAAAATTTGCTAAATCTTCTGCCATTTTTATAGCTTCTTTTTTATAAGAATTAACCAAGCTAAAAGATTTAGTGTTTTTATCTACATTTTTTTCATCCCAATTGGCAAATCTTAAAAAGATTTCTGCTGTTCTAATTGTTGTTTTTTCTTTTAAAACATCAATATTTTTTTTATTGACTTGAGTTATTAATTTTTCTAAAGTTTTAATTTTTTGATGTGCTTCTTTTTCTAAATCTTGAGAAAAAATTACACCAGATAACAACATGCATAAAGCTAAAATAAAGTTGTATTTAAAGAAATAATGCTTTTTCATTTTATGTAAATAATTAAATTTAAGAGATATTTTATTTTTAATAATTACTATATAAAAATGCCGAAAAATTAATTTCGGTATTTATAAATTATTTATTTGTTTTCTTCATTTTTTGCTTAGCTCTTTTCCAGTCTATTTTAGCATTTAATTCTTGTAAAGAAATTTTGTTATCATCATTAGAGTCTAGTCCTAAAAACATCAGTTCGTATTCTACAGGACTGCCTTTTTTATTTTTCTTTTCAGAATAAAAAGCTTTCATTTCTTCTTTATCAATTGCACCATCTTTATTAGAATCTATTCTACCAAATTTCTTAACAGTTTTTGCGCTTACTTCTTGACTAGAAACTTGATTTGCAATAAACATTGTGAAAACGATTACTACTACCTTTAAAATTTTCATTTTTAAAATTTAAGTTAATTATTACCATAAATATCGAGTTATATGTAAGGTTTTTTGTTGTTCACAGTACAAAAAAGGTGCTTTTAAATAATTTTAAATTGAAAAAGGACTTGTAAAAATATTTATTTTTTGATGATTGATATGGTTTTAGAGCCGATTAAACTATCAATTTTAATAAAATAAACTCCTTTTTTTAATTCAGTTAAATCAACATATAATTGATTTGAGATTCCTTTTATTGATTTAATTTCTTGTCCTAAAGTATTGTAAATAGTTGCTTTTTTAATAGTTGTTTCTGAACTAAAATTCACAATATTAGAAGTTGGATTAGGGTAAAACTTAAGTTTACTCTTGTTTAAATTTTCTGTAGCAAGAACAGCGTCTTCCACTTTTAATAAATAAACAGCATCTGGTTTCATTAAAAATGTTGATGAAAGGCTTTCTCCTGTAAGTAAATTTGTAATATTTACAGGATTATTATTTCTAGTTAAATTTAACGTTATAGTTGTGTTTTCTTTACCAAGATTAATAATAGAAATAATGTTTTCGTCTTCGTTATTTTTATAGGCTCTGTAATAAGCTCCTTTTTTATTTAAAGAATTTTCTTCGAATAAAGAAACAACAGGTAGTTCGTTGTTATCAGAAACAATACTCAAACCTTGATTGGCTATATTTTGATAAGTTGTACCATTTAAAAGTTTACCATTACTAGCATTTAAAGTAAAAGAATGTGCAACACCATATTCATTTTTAGTTAAACTGATAGCATCTTTTATAATTGTACCACCATTATCTAAATAAGTTTGTAAAACTTCTAATTCGCTTGTAGTTGTAAATTCTGTTTTATATATCAATATTGCATCCCAATTACTATTATCTTGTTCTGTAATAATTTTCTGAGTAGCAAATCCTATAGGAATTCCTTCAAAATAAAGCGATTCATACAATTCAAAAACAGCATCCATGTGGTTCAACTTATTAATAGCAGAATTTTTTGAATAATAAATTCTTAAAGGCTTTCTTAAAACTTGCATTGCTGCAATATCTTCTGAAAAAGCATTTAAATCTATATAAGTTGATTCTACTTCATTTATAATTCTTGGTTGCTGATTATTAGAGCCTGCATAACCTTTACCAGAACCATTTCTAATAGAACCATCTTCTCTTCTAGACCAAAACCAAGATTGAGAAACATTCATGCCTTGTAAATTTGCTAACCAATAAACTGCTCTTGCATACGAAGGTTTTAAGTATAAATCTCTAAATTTTGTGGTGGATAAAAAATGAGTTTCAGAATTGTAAATTATTTTATTTGGACTCACAGAGCGCATAAAATCATAAGGCATACTTAGGTCTCTCCAATAAAAAGAATAACGAGATTCCCAAGGTTCTGTAGCTCCCCACATGTGCGAATTGTAGCTTTTAGCATCATTTCCAATAATTTCTGTAAGAGCAGTAAGTTCTTCTAAATCGATGCCGCTATCTATTTCATTATTAGACCAAAAATGCGGAATTATTTTAATGTGTGATTTTGCATCAGCGTCATATTCTTGAACTTTATCATGTAAAAAAGTAAACCAATCTGTTACTCTTTGCATATTAAAACGATTCCAATCATACCAAATTGCAGTTCCTAATAAATTACCTTCAATAGGCATATTAATCGTTACATCATTAAAATTACTAAAATTTGTGTTCCAAATTGTATTTAAGTTTGCTATAGTTTGATGTTTTTCTGATAGCCAAATTTTAAATTTATCAATTGTATAATTAGAAACCGGACCAGTTGCCCAAACATCTTTTGTGGTAAAAAAATGAGGTTCGTTACAAAGCATATAACCTAAATCTGCATATTTTTTATTTTTCATAAACGGAATTGTTCCTCCCAACAAAAAATCTTGCATAATTTTTGCGCCAGGATTATCAATATCATATCCAGTAAAAGTATCTTCTCGCATTATAAAATCAGGTCCATAAGTAGTTTCTGCCCAATCTTTAACATTTTTATGATTCAGAAAAATGCTTCCAAAACTACCTGTTTCTTTACTTTTCAATTCATTAATAATATTTGAATTTAAAGAACCGCTTGCATCTAAAACATGGCTTGGAGAGATAAAAAAACCATCTTTATTACCAAAATATTCAGTTAACTCAGACATTGCAGGTTTCCAAGTATAATCTGATAAAAAAACAGGTTTACCGTTATGTATTACTTGATTTCCATCAATTGTAATATTTGTCCAATCTATTTTAGGTGATGGTTTACGTGAAATTTCGCCTTTTAATAATTTATTTAAAGTTACAATGGCTTCATCTAGCATTAAATTGATTTCACTGCGTTCATAGTTTGGTAAATCTGTTGCCATTTGAGCTGCGGTATCTTTGTAAATATTTACTAGTAAAAAATAGTCAGTATTTTCTGCGATATTATTTTCATCCCAATTTGCATATTCTAAAAAAACTTCTGCAGTTCTTACAGTCATTTTTTCCTTTAAAACATCTATATTGCTGTTTTCTGCTTGAGTTATAAGCGTATTTAATTCTGATATTTTATTTAATGCAGTTTGTTCTAATTGCCCAAAACAAACTTGGCCATTTATTAGAAAGCATGTAAAAAATAAAGAAATTAGAATATTTTTAGCTCGCATATATTTATTTTAAATAGTAAAATTATAGTTTTTCTTCTAATTCAATATCAATAAATCGAAAACCACCTAAAGGTATTTTTATTTTTGTTGATGCATTTGTTTCTTTAAACTCTTCTTTATTTAAAATGTCTGTAATTTTCTTTACTTTTTTGGTGTTAAAAGTAACTACTGCAGTACTTTCTTCCGGATTTATGTATCCGTTATCAATAATTGTTAACCTTAAATGCTTTGGTGAAACTTGTGCAACAACCCAAGCAACATCACCAGAAACGGTTATTGGTAATTTTTTTGCGTTATCAATAATTTCTTTTTCTATTTCTTTGTAATGTTCATCAGCTTTAAAAGTTTGTTTTCCATCAGCAGAATAATAATTATGACCATCTGTTATGTATTCTTTTAAGATGTTTTTATAAATAGGGTGGAGGTTGTCTTCTAATCTTTTTCTTGACACATTTTTTTGTGCAAAAACTCCGTTTTGGGGTGGCGTTATTAAAACCAATCCGTTTTTATAAGGCGCTAAAAAGTTTAATCTTCTTTCTTTTACACCAGCAGCATATCTAGAAAAATCCCATTTGGTTAGTTTTGCACCTGGCCAAGAACCGTTTAATCTACTCATTACAAAAGGATTATTTTTTTCAAATTCTTCATCATAAAAAGTAGTCCATTTTACGTTAGAACCTTCATTTATAAAATGTTCATCTGGTGATGTCATACTGATATGAATTGGTGAAAAACTTAAAATTTCGTTTCTTTTTGGTACATATAAAGCACCTTTTGCAATCAACTCCCAATAAATACTTAGATAATCTTGATCTACAGCAAAATTATTTATGAATTGAGAACCATACGAAGTATGAAAAATTAACATTCTTAAAAAGTGATTTGGTAATCGTTGATATCCTAATTGTCGAGATCTATCAAAAGAAGTATTGTCTGGAACGGCTCTTGTTCCCCAAGAATTTACAGCGCCACTTGCCCACATTCCTGTTCTACCTGCCAAACTCAACTCCATTGATTTATCTGTAGTTTCTTCTGCAGATGGAACAAAAACATCAGCAAAATCACCAGACATTAAACGAGACCAGGGCTTCATATAATTAGTACCTAACCAAAAAATATGTTTAGAGCGTAAAAAAATATTTGCATTTTTATCTTTAGAAAATTCTGCTAAAGGATAAATTAAATCATCTACTAAATATTGTAAATTTTCTGAATGATCTTCTAATTCTGGATAAATTAAAACTGTTTTTTTACCTTTTGCATTTTCAATAACTTTTTTGGTTGTGTTTATATTAAACATGTAAGGATCATTACCATGACCTGCCCAATATGCAATTCCTGGTGCATTATTAAATTCTTTAGTAATTTGATTTACAGCTTCATTACTTGTAAGAGTATATTTTTTTCTTCTATCTTTAGAAGATTTATACTTGGCATTTGTAACTTTAGATCTGTCCCATTTTTCTACTTCTTTCATATGTAAAGAATTTAAGAAAATAGGATTTTGATATTTTTCTTCTAAATTATTTTTTAAACTCTCTAAGTTATTCGGTACAATCTCTGTCATAAAATATACAGATTGTGATTTTTTTTCTTCTTCGGATTTAGTATAATTCTCTAAATTTTTTCTAATTGTTTTAGTGTTTTTTATGATTTCAGCAATTTTTCCTTGAGGTTCTAAGTTTTCAAATTCTTTTTTCCATTTAGAATTATTAGTGTCAATAATATGAATTTGACTTCCGCCACTTTGTGCACTTGCTAAAATTATTTTGTTACTTGTTGGATCTTTCCATAAATCATTATATGCGTATGTACTAACTATTTTTTCAACCTCTTTTTCTGATGCATTTGGTTTATATAAATGAATTTGGCTACCAACTCTTGTTAAATATGTATTAATACCGTTTTCTTTGATAATTGTAGAATGCGCAATATCGTATCCAAATTTTACTTTATTAATTTTGTGAAATGAAAATTTATCTTCATTTAAAAAGTAAGTTGTTACCAATAAATCATTTGCATGAGCAGATGAACCTAAAATAATTTCTGATTCACCATCATTATTTACATCTTCAATTTTAATATATCCTAAAGGTCTAATTCTTAATTTCTTTTTAGCCTTTTTATCCGCAGAAATTGTTTTTATTTTAAAAGGAATTTCTTCTAATGGATTAAAAAAATACAAACTTCCAGGAATATTCATTTGATTATTAGTTGCTAATAAAACCAATATTTCTTGTCCATTTTTCTTTGTAATTGTGCGTATAAAATTAGCAGTGCTTACTTTGCTAGGTGGCAATTTTTTTCCACTTTTTCCTCCAGATTTTTCAACAGAAAATTTAGCAGTATTTATTTCTTTAATAAGTTTGCCTTTAGATGAAATATAATAGATGTTTTTATCAAAACCACCTGCAACAATGTACGATTTGTTGTCTTTTTCTATAACAGATACAGCATACATCGGAACCTCATTTTTATTGAATTTCCATAATAATTTTCCATCAGAATTTAAACAATATACTGTGCCATTGGCATTTGCTGCAATAATTTCATCTTTACCATCATTATCCAAATCTCGAGTGTATACATCATGATTCATAAAACCAGACAATGTATTTTTCCAAAGAATTTTTCCTTCATAAGAAATACCGAGTAAAGTACCTTCATAGCTACTTGCAACAATAAATGACTGTTTCTTTTTTTGAGCAGTTTTTACTTTTAAAATTGTAAATCCGGTTTCAATACTAACAATTGCTTCATCTGATTTTTTAGGATCTGTTTTAGCAGATGAACAACTAATTGTAAAAAAGAATAACGTAACAAGTAACACATGAACTCTTAGAAAATAGTGTTTCATTTTTTAAATTTTAAATAATTTTTTATTAGTAAGTAAAGTAAAAGCTTATCAGAATTACAAAATTCGAAATTCTAATAGCCTTTAAATTTTGTAGTTAGCAGTTTTTACTTGAGTTTTTTACACATAAAATACTAATCTTAAATTACTTATGAAGTTTTACTTTCATAAATAATTTCAACTATTAACCTTTTTATTTTTACCAGAATAAGCAATAAAGCACAATAAGTAAAATACAAATTACAATAGAACCAATATTAAATAAAGGCGTTGTTTTAAACAAATCTTTTGTAATTTCAATTCCCTTCGGATCGTCTTTACCATTATTTTGTAAATGACTTAATACCATGATTATAAGCATTGTTAAAAGAGTTGTTATTCCCATTTGATGCATCCAAGGTTCTAAACCAGCAATCGGAATAAATTTTAAAGCCAATGCAATAGGGAAAGATAAAATAGCCCCCCAAATTGCAGCGTTATTTGTAGTTTTTTTCCAGAATAAACCTAGTAAAAATATAGCTAAAATACCCGGACTTAACATTCCTGTAAACTCTTGTATGTATTGAAAAACTTGATCCAATCCATTTAACATTGGCGCGATAATAACTGCAATTATCAAAGCAATTGCACCAGAAATTCTACCCACATTTACAGTTGTTTTATCAGTAGCATTTTTGTTGATGTATTGTTTGTAAATATCCATCGTAAAAATAGTAGAAGTAGAGTTTAACATCGAAGCTAAAGAAGAAACAATTGCAGCTGCTAAAGCAGCAAAAGCAACACCTTTAAGACCAGTAGGTAAAAATTGTAATAACCAAGGATAGGCTTTATCCGCCTGTTCAGTAGAAGGAACATTTAACATTCCCGCTTCTCCTAAATTAGCCATAATTGATGGGTCATTTACCATTACATATGCTGCAATACCTGGCACAACTACAATTAAAGGAATAATTAACTTTAAAAAAGCCGCTAATAAAATACCTTTTTGAGATTCTTTTAAAGATTTAGCCGCTAAAGTTCTTTGTATAATATATTGGTTGAAACCCCAATAATATAAGTTGGCCACCCATAAACCACCAACTAAAACCCAGATTCCAGGTAAGTTTATATAATTGTCATTAGATTTTTCAAGAATCATATGGAATTTTTCTGGAGCAGCTTCCCAAATTTTAGAAAACCCAGCTAACATTCCTTCTCCGCCAGAAACTGTATTTAAAGCTAAATAAGTAGTTATTAAGCCACCTAAAACTAAGAATACTACTTGTATAACATCTGTCCAAGCAACTGCAGATAAACCTCCATATAAAGAGTAGGCAGCAGCAAAAAGAGCAAGGCCAATAATTGCATATAACATATCTACACCCATAATAGTTTCTATCGCTAATCCGCCTAAAAACAGTACAGAAGTAAGGTTTACAAAAACATAAAGAGATAACCAGAAAACAGCTAAAATGGTTTTAAGGTTTGTAGAAAAACGTTTTTCAACAAATTCAGGAATTGTGTATAATCCTTTTTCAATAAAAATAGGTAAGAAATATTTACCAACAATTATTAAAGTTAAAGCAGCCATCCATTCATAAGAAGCAATTGCAATACCAAGAGCAAAACCAGAACCAGACATTCCAATAAATTGTTCTGCAGAAATATTAGCTGCAATTAGTGATGTACCAATAGCCCACCAAGGCAAAGATTTACTTGCTAAAAAATAATCTTCTGCATTTTTTTGATGTCCCTTTTTATCTCTGGAAACCCAAAGTCCTACACCTAAAATTAAAATGGCATATCCAACGAAGACGACATAGTCCCACATTTCAAATCCTGCTTTCATTATTGTTTTTTTTGTTTAGTTAACTTGTTTTTAAATAGAGTGAATCAATAAAACTGTATGATTTACTCTATTCTGTTTTTTTAATTAGTTTTATTTAAAAGGAAATACATTGGAATCAATTCTTGCTTCCGTCATTATTTGTTTTAATTCTTTTACTTTAGATGGATTAGATTTAGCGATGTTATTTGTTTCTCCAACATCTTTTGACAAATCATATAATTCAAAAGAACCTTTTTTATTACCTTTAGAATTAATATTATTCCAGACACCTTTCCAGTTTCCTTTTCTTATTGCTTTTCTTCCGCCTCTAATATTAAATTCCCAATATAAATGATCATGAGTTTTTTGAGTATCTTTGTTTAATAATGTTGGTAAAAAAGAAATACCATCAATATTATCGGGATTTTTTGTATTTGTTATTTCTGTTAAAGTTGGTAAAACATCCCAAAAAGTAGAAACGTGATCGGTAACACTTCCTTCTTTTATTTTATTTGGCCAAACTGCTATAAATGGTGCTCTAATTCCGCCTTCATATAAATCTCTTTTGTAGCCTCTAAATTCACTATTACTGTCAAAAAAATCTGGATTTGTTCCTCCTTCAGGAGAAGGACCATTATCACTTGCAAACATAATAATGGTATTCTCAGTAAGACCTAACTCTTCTATTTTAGCGATAACCTCACCAACATATGCATCAATTCTTGTAATCATAGAAGCATACGTTGCTAATGGTTTATCACAAGGTGCATATTCATGAGGCACAATATTTGGTCCGTAATCTGAGGTATATTTATTATCTGCAGTAAACGGTGTTTCTTTAAATTTACCATCATACATTTTAAAAATAGAATCGTTCGGAGAAATAATTTCTGCATGTGGCAATACTAACGGGATGTATGCAAAAAAAGGTTTATCTTTATTATCTTCTAAAAACTGAAGTCTATGATCTCTAATTTTATCTGGAGAATAGGTAACTTTATGAGTCCAATCATTTCCTTTTAAAGAATCTAATTTTTGATTATGATTTAAATATGGAGGATAATAACGATGCGCTAATTTTTGATCATTATAACCATAAAACTCATCGAAACCTTGATTGTTTGGATCGCCTTCTCCAAAACCTAATCCCCATTTACCAAACATTCCTGTTGTATAACCTGCATCTTTTAAAATTTCTGCAATAGTTACCGAGTTTTTAGGTAAAGGTACTTGACCTTCTTTATCTTCAACTAATTGTTTGTTTCCTCTAATTGGAGTATGACCTGTATGTTGCCCAGTCATTAACGTTGATCGAGAAGGAGCACAAACTGCTGCGCCACTATAATGCTGCGTAAATTTCATTCCTCTAGAAGCTAAGAGATCTAAATTAGGTGTATGTATTTTTGTTTGACCATAAACGCCTAAATCTCCAATTCCCATATCATCAGCTAAAATATAAATGATATTTGGTTGTTTTTTTACAGAAACAGTTTCCTTTTTTTCTTGAGTACAAGAAATTATAAATGTTGAAAATAATGAAATTATAAATAAATATTTTGTAGTCATTTTAAATGCTTATCTAAATTGAACTTCTTTAACACCTCTTGTATAATCTATTCCTCTTAGTTTTCCAAAAATCTGTTTCATTTCTGAAAGTTTTTCAGGGTTAGAAACTGCTAAGTTATTCTGTTGACTTTTATCTTCTTTTACGTTATATAATTGTTCATGAGGAAAATTACCTACTTCAATTCCTACTTTTTCTCTAAAGTTTTTACCTTTATAAGCCGGGATATATATCCAATCTCCACTTCTTAGAGCTGTTTTTCCTGTAGCTTCAATCACCAAATTATCTCTTCCAATATCACTTTTACCTAAAAAAGTTTTTAAAATATCTTTACTGTCTGTAGCTGTTTCTGCAGTACCTGTTAAATTAGCAAAAGAGGCTAATAAATCTATTTGAGAAACAATAGCATCTGAAACTGCTGGTTGTATTTTACCTTTCCAATACGTAATAAAAGGGACTCTTGTACCCGCTTCAAAAATACTGTATTTCCCTCCTCTTAATCCTCCTTTCGGGTCGTGTTTCCCTAATTTTTCTACAGCATCATCATAATAACCATCATTTAATACAGGACCATTATCACTAGAAAAAACAATTAAGGTGTTTTCTAAAATTCCTTCTTCTTTTAGTGTTTTCATAAACTCACCAATCATATAATCTGCTTCTAAAATAACATCTCCTCTTGGCCCCATACCAGATTTACCTACAAATCTTGGATGTGGAGTTCTTGGCACATGTGGTTGTTGCATGGCATAGTATAAAAAGAAAGGGTTTTCTTTATGTGTTTTTACATAATTCTGTGCTTTTGCTAAAAAATGATCTGCCATTTCTGTGTCTGTCCATTTTGCAGCATCCCCACCTTTCATAAATCCAATTCTTGGAATTCCGTTAACGATACTATTGTTATGACCATGATGCCATTTCATAGTAGTCATTTCTGGATTTGTAATTGCGGTTGGTTCTCCTTTAAAATTTTCTTTATAACTTACTTCAATCGGATCATTTTTATCTAAACCAACAACATTACCATCTTTTATATATACGGTTGGAACTCTATCTTGTGTAGCAGCCATAATATAAGCATCATCAAAACCAACTTCATTTGGTCCCGGTGAAACTCGTTCGTTCCAGTTTACAATTCCGGTTCCTAAACCTAAATGCCATTTACCCACAACAGCTGTTTGGTAGCCTTGTTTTTTTAACATTTTTGGTAAGGTTTGTTGCTCTGTACTAATTAACAAAGGAGCGGTACCTGGTAAAATTTTAGCGTCTTTATTTCGCCAAGGATACACACCGGTTAATAAAGCATATCTACTTGGTGTACACGTTGCGGAAGAAGCATAACCATTTGTAAATTTAACTCCTCCAGAAGCCAAAGCATCTATATTTGGCGTTTGTAATTCTGTAGCTCCGTAAGAACTGATATCTCCATAGCCTAAATCGTCTAAATAAATAACAACGATGTTTGGTTTTTTTGCTTCTTCTACTTTTACTTCTTCTTTTTTAGTTTCAGACTTACAATTGAAAAGTGCTATTGTAGTAACTAAAAAAAATATTTTAAAAATTCTCATATTGTATATCAATTATAATTTATGTATAAATTTAAGGAGATTAAAATCTAATATGATTTTAATCTCCAAACTTTATTATCTAGCTTCAACAATTAACAAATCAAAACTATCTAACCATAATTTTTGTACTATAGCATCATCTTGACCTGTATTAGAAATATTTAAGTCAAATCTTCCTGATGAAATATCGCCTAAAGTAATTTCTGGTAATGTTAATCTTACCCATTTACCTTTTTCTGTAGTAGATAAATCAAAATTAAAAGTTGCCGTAGGGTCTGCATTAAAATTAAACTGAATAGTATTCATTGTGTTTGAACCATCAAGATAAACCCATACACTAGGCACATAAGTACCAGCTGTAACAGGACTTAAAGTACTAAAGCTACCACCTTGTAATCTTGCAAGAGCAGGAATACCATCTGCTGTAGTTTCAAATTTCATAGAACTTTTACCTTGATATGCTTTAGAATCGTCTCTCCAGTAATATAAAGGACCACCTTCGTTATTACTATTATGTTGTGCAAAATAACCTTCTGTATTTGCTTTTTTAAATTGATTACCAGAACCTCCCCATTCGTCTTCATATCCTGTATAACCAGCCACATTCATTGCTCCTTGAAAATCCATTGCTACCGTTTTAGGACCAAAGCTTTCTAAAACTCTAGTGTCTACAGATTGTATGTTTCCTGATGTATACGATATTTTAACAATATCACTATTATAAATTGGAGCAACTAATGTGATATCTATTTGAGTAGCATCACTACTATTAATAGCAACTGATTTTACAACAATATTTTGATTAAAACCCGCTAAAGTATTTTCTACATGAACAGTAAAGTTATCTTTTTCTGATGCCGTTAAAACACCTATTTCTCCTGTAACATTAAATGAGATAACTTCTGTTGCATCTTCTTTTATACCACCATTAATTACAAAAGGTTGAGTTGATGGAATAACTTTAATTTTTAAAGGAATTAATTTTAAAACTTCTGCTTTTGGCTTCGGATCTTTTCTGATAGAGTTCATACTTCCTGCAACAAAATCCCCTAAACTATTGTATAAAACATCTACAGATTCTGCACTACTCGTCTCTTTGTCTCCCCCACTAAAAGTCCAACTTCTAGAATCTGGTTCTCCAGAAGTTGTCATATCAACATAAGTAAGCTTTTCCCCTGCTTCTACACTAACTGTTTTCCAAGATGCACTATTTGCTATGTTTGGTAAATCTGTTTCTGTAATATTTAATACAACTTCTGTACCTTTAAGTACTTGAAAAACTGGTTTTAAATCATCAAAAACGGTTACGGTAAATACTTTTTCTACCAACCAATTTCCGTCTTCTTGCTTAACTCCTTCTGTTACCGAGTCTTTAAAAATATTTTTAAGTTGAATTTCTTTAATACCAGGTGTGTTAAAAAGAACGTTTATTTGTTTTTCATCAGAATTAACTGGACCCACAGCTTCTATAAATTCTGTATACACCAAATTATCCGAAGAAAATTCCTTATTTAATAAACTTGTACCTTCTGGTAAGTACCAATTGTGACTTATTGAATTATTAGACACATCATACAAACCAATAAATTCATTTAGTGCAACTACATAATCAGTATCTGTAGTACTTTTAGTTGTTAACCAAGAAAAACTGTTAAAGTCTCCATAAGGTGCTTCATATTCATTTTCGCTACAACCAAACGCTGCGATTATTAAAACTAATATAATTCCTATTTTTTTCATTTTTTTCATCTTTAGTTAGAAATCTTTGGGTTATTTATAGTTTCGCTTGCAGGGTAAGGCAAGTAACCATCGGTGTAATTTTCTGATGCCTTTAAAAATTCTGGCTCTATTTGAAAATCAGTAGCATTTGTACTTATACCTTCTCTAACTAAACTAGCTGTTCTAGTAGCTGTACCTGTAGCATCTTCATTTAGATACACATAATCAGTAGCATAAAAATTTCTTTGACTTAATTCTGTATAACGTGCTTTCGCAATTCCCCATCTTCTTAAATCTATATTTCGTGTAGAATACCCTTCTACACATAACTCCATCGGATATTCAAATAATTGTAATCGAGTTCTTACTTCTTCTTTAGAATCGTAATCTGCGCCTTCTAATACTTTAAGTCCCCAACGTTTACGAATTGCATTTATATAAAATAATGCACCATTTATATCATCTGTTTCATTTAAACATTCTGCCATCATTAAATAAACGCCAGACAAACGATTTAAAATTACATTTTTACCAGATTGCCAACTGTTAAGACCCAGTGTCTGTTCATCGTTTGTGATATCATGATTGGTATACTTTTTAAAGTAGCCATATTTACCTAAAGAATTAAAATTATGTAAAACGGGAGCAGAAACTGACTCATAGTACTCAGTGTCTTCATCATTAACAACGGCAAGCATAGCAGAGTTTCTTAAAGAAACTTTTCTTAATCTAACGGTACCTGCTCTGTCTGTTACCGTGTTTCTTGAGTCATTAGGATCCATTTCATCACTAGAAAAAGCATGAATTAACCAAGCCGAAGCTGTAAAAGTTTCTAAAACACTAGAACCTCCACCAGATCTTGGAGCTGAATATCTAGCACTTCTTGTAATAAAATCATCTTCATTAAAAGCAGTTTCTTCTGCTTTATGTAAACTATAATTAATTTCTAAAATGGATTCTGAATTAAAATCACCTGCTTTTGTAAACATAATACTAGCATCTTGAACTAAAGCATACCCATAATCTTTCTTTTTATTATTAATAATATCATCAAAATAATCTTTGGCTAATAAATAATCTCCTTCATACAAATAACTCATTCCTAAAATAGTACCAGCAGCACCTGCATCTACTCTAGTTTTAGGTTCCATTTGACCAGGTAAATTGTTGTAAGCATATTCTAAATCTTCTCTAAAAAATGCTATAACTTCTGATGATTCTGATGCCGCTTTAGAAAAGTCTGAAGGCTTTAATGGATTTACATCTCTAATAATAATTTTTCCTTGTTTATAGGTGGAGTGTAAATAAAAATGTGCTAAACCTCTAAAAAAACGTGCTTGTCCCATTTGTAATGTCCAAGCTTCTTGACTTTTTAAATCGTCTGTCATTCTGTTTAGTCCTTCAATTACTTGATTAGCTCTAAATATTACTTGATATAAAGCATCCCATCTTAATTGTACTTCATTGGTATCTTCGTCTATGTTTTGTTCGTACCAATTTTTCGCAAATAGAGATACGTCATGTCCATTAGGTAGTCTGTCATTAAAACGACTTCCTGGAAAACCTTCATCTGACCTCCAAGATTCTACACGTGCATTTACAATATACTCGTTTAACATGGCACCATACACCGATATTAAATTTGTATCAGATTCATCTAAAGTTGACCAATAAATATCTGTAGATATTTCATTAGGATTCACTTCTTCTAAATAAGAGTCGCATGAAAATAATGTTAAAAACATTACCATCAAAAATATTTTTTTAGCTATATATGTTTTCATTTTGTGTGTTTTTAAAAATTAATATTTAAACCGAAACTATATATTGCTGCAAGTGGATATCTTGAATTATCAATACCTCTTCTGGCAACATTGTTTGACCCCACTTCTGGGTCATATCCTGAATATTTTGTAAACGTAAGTGCATTTTGTGCCGTTAAAAACAGTCTAAACTTATCTAAACCTAGTTTAGTAGCAGTTTCTTTTGGTAAAGAATACCCTAGAGAAACTTGTTTTAATCTTAAATAATCTCCGTTTTCTAACCAATAATCTGTAAGTCCAGAGTAATTATAATGATCTCCTGCATCACCTCTAAAAATTGGTATTTGAGAGGTTGGGTTATTTGGTGTCCACATATTCGTTAAATCTTGATGACGCTCATAATTATAAGAAGCAGCTTTATTACCATTTAAAACCTCTGCCCCCACAGTACCGTACCAATTCATAGATAAATCAAAATCTGCAAGACTCCAGTTTAAATTAAAACCATATTCAAAGTCTGGTAAACCACTACCTTTATAAACTCTGTCTTCGTTGTTAATTTTTCCGTCATTATTTGTATCTACATAAATTAAATCTCCTTTTTCTGCATCTTCTCGTCCTTCAAGTAATTTATAGGCATCAAGTTGCTCATCAGTTTGTACAACGCCATTGGTTTCATACAAAAAGAAAGCCCCAGCTTCATGACCTACAGCTATAAATGAAACTGTTGCTTGTGTTGTTTCATTTACCAACCTTACATTATTATTTGGTGTAATGGTTACACCATCTTGCATTTTTGTAATTTCGTTGCTATTTGTAGTAAATGTAGCTCCTAATTTAAGTTTACTTTTACCAAAATTACCTCTATAGTTAGTAGCAAACTCAAACCCTTTATTAACCATATCTCCAATATTTAAGGTTAAAAGATTGTCATAATAAGCACCTGCAGAACCAGGTAGTGTTACAGGAAATAACATGTCTCTTTTTTGAGTATTATAATAATCTGCTGTAACTGTAATTTTATTTCTTAAAAATGATAGATCTATCCCAATATTGTTAGATATTGATGTTTCCCATTTTACATCTGCATTTGCATAAGATAATATTGAAGTTCCAAATAATTCTCCACTATCATTTTCATCAAAAACATAATCTCCAAAAGGAGCAATAGTACTTGCATATTCATAATCAGCAAAACTATCGTTACCAACTGTACCGTGACTTAGTCTTAACTTAAAGTTATTGATTGTAGCTTTCATTGGTTTCCAAAAATTCTCATCAGAAATATTCCAAGCAGCAGATAAAGAAGGAAAAACACCCCATCTATATTCAGAACCAAATCTAGAAGAACCATCGTATCTTGCTAATGCTGATAATAAGTATTTTCCTTTATAGTTGTATTGTACTCTAGCTATTGTACCAACTGTTTTTTTATTGTAATTATCGCTAGTTCCATTAATATCTGGATTATAGCCACTATTTACTAATTGATTAACTGTACCACCATCTAAAACAAGTAAGTTATTATTAGAAATTCCTTGAATAGAAGCATCAAATGATTGGAAACTATCTTCTTCTAAAGCTAATGCGGCGGTTGCAGAAACAGTATGTTTGCCAAATTTCTTTTTATAATTTAAACTTCCATCCCAACTAAATTTATTAGTTCTAGAAGAAATAGCAATTACACCACTTTTAGTTTCATCTGTTATATCTTCATCATTTTCTAGATCATATAAAGTAAAACTTGGTTTAAAAATATTTCTTATTTCATTTGTAACAGAAACTCCTATTCTTGTAACAAAATTAAAAGACTCCGATAGTTTTCTATTTACACTTAAACTAGCGTTTATACGATCTTTATTTCCTTTATCTTGTCTTCTAAGAGCCTGATTTAAAGCTTCAGAAGGAGTCCTAACACCTCCATTAGTACTACCATCTACATATTCATCATTAGGATCTATTGCAGGGAAGTAAGGTCTATATCTACCAGCTTGCACAATTAAACCATCACTAGATCTTTCTCTTTTTTCTATAGTAAAAGCTAAACTACCATCTATTTTCCAGTTTTCTGTATTATAACTTGTAGTTGCTCTACCATTATATCTTTTAAAATTTGAATTTATAATGGAACCATCTTGATCATATAAACTACCTACAAGATTATAGGTTATTTTTTCTGCTCCACCAGAAACACTAAAATTGTAATTTTTTACCTCTGCATATTTATTTAATACATAGTCATCAAATTTATTGTCATTATTAATCCATTCTGGAAAACGTACAACTAATGGTTCAAAATTAATACTTGTATATGCATTTCTATTTACCTCATAAAACAATTGACTTTCTGTATTCATTAAAGGAGTTGCTTCGTCTCCAAGAGCCTGCAAACCAAAGGTATAATTAAAATCTATACTCATTTGCCCAGATTTACCTTGTTTTGTGGTTATTAAAACAACACCTGCAGCACCTCTTGCCCCATATACAGCAGTAGAAGCAGCATCTTTTAGAATATCTATACTTTCAATTTCATTAGGGCTTAAACCAGGATCTCCAATTTGAGGAATACCATTTACTACAAAAAGTGGAGTATTAGAACCTATTAAAGAAGTAACCCCTCTAATTTGTATACTTGCTGCTTCACCAGGTTCTCCAGAACTAGCTGTAACATTTACACCTGCAACCTGTCCTTGTAGAGCTGATCCAATATCTGGTGTTATAAACTGTTCAATTTCATCTGTTACAACTCTATTTACAGCTCCTGTAAGTTCTTTTTTCTTAACGGTTCCATAACCTACTACAATTATTTCTTCTAAAGATTCTGTGTCCGAATCTAGTGATACATTTAATTGTGTTTTAGAAATTTTCACCTCTTTGTTTTGCATACCTAAATATGCAAAAACTAAAGTTTCGCCAATTTTTGCCTTAATGCTAAAATTACCATCAAAATCTGTACTAGATCCTCTTGTTGTTCCTTTTATAAGCACAGACACGCCTGGTAATGGTGTATTGTCTGCACTATCTACAACAATACCTGTTATTGTAGTTCTTTGTGCTTGTGCATTAAAACTACAAAACAAAATAGCAAAGAAACTTAAAATGCTATAATGTAGAATTCTTTTTTTTAATTTCATGGGTTAATTTTTATTCGTTTTTATTGATTATTCTTTTTCCTTATTTAATTAAATGTGGATTGTTTTTCATTATCTGTTTCTATTATTTTGGTTGATTTTCCTTTATAAATATTATTTTTAAAAATGATGTTTTTTGATGCTTTTATAGTTATAGCTGAATTTTCTGGATATAATTGAGGAAAAGTTCCTGAATTTGTAATTGTATTACCAGTAAATTTTAATCCATTTGTATTTGTTATTTGAAGAATTAAATTATCAAACTGATTAAAAGTATTATTGCTTATTTCTATATTTTTAAATGCAATATTTTTATTATCATCGTCTGTTGCAAAACGAATTACACCTCTATTAAAACCACTATGTTGATTGTCTTGAAAAACATTATTTCTAATAATTACATTTGCTGCATTACCAGACTCAAACCAATGACCACTTTCTACAGGAATTAAAATTGCTTCCATTTCTGTACTAAAAAAGTTGTTTTCTATTAAAGTAGTTTTAGGATTAGAAATTAATAAACCTCTAGCTCTGTTATTTTGAATTTTACAATTCTGAACTAACAATTCTGGATAACCATCTAAGTTTTCAATTAAATCGCCAATTTTTAAAGCAGAAGGTAATTTTTCATTAAAAGTAATTATTTGATATCTACTATTTATATACTCAATATTTTTGATTGTTAAATTTGCATACGAGAAAAAAGAATCTTCTAATCTTACCAAACCAAGAGTTTCATTTGGCTGCCCAATTACAAATCCTTTTTGCTGATGATGCATCATTCTAACACCAATTTTATCATTGCCTAAAATATCTTCAATTTTTTGATAAGTTCCGTGTACATTTAAAGCATCGTCTAATTGGTTTTCGAAAGTAGAATTCTTTAAAATTACTTTTCCGCTGCAACCAACAAAGTGAGTAGCATCTGCAGTTGTAGAAACCATTCTGCCTTTTGATGGCGTAATATTAAAATTATCTAAAACTAAATCCGAAGAGTTTTCAGCAATAATTCCCATTCCACCAGCATGAAAAATAGTAACATTGGTACCATTAAATCCTTTTGTGTGATTAACTCTAAAAGCTGGCGAAACTCTGTTAAAACCTTGTTCTCCTTTCATGGTAAGAATCATTCCTATAGGAGGCAGTTTTTTTGAGTGACCATTAATTCTTACCAAACCTGGTTTTAATTCTTCAACTCTAGTTTTAGATTCTCTACCAATGTTTTTATATTCTGGCGCTCTTTCATCATAAGTATATTTATAGTTAATTTTTTTAACGCCATTACTTACTTTGTTTTTTTTAACATTTGTAATATTTGTATATTTTTCTGTGTTAAAAGCAATAGCTTTTCTTATTGGATCATATAAAATGGATTGACCTAAAGAATGCTCATAATATTCTTTGATAAAATAAATTTGCTCGTCTCTAATTTCATAAGGATATTCATTAGAAATTTGCATATCGAAAGTTTTGTTTTTTTCATCATTTGCAACGATTAAACCTTCGCTATGAAAAGTTTCACTCCAATCTATAGAAAGATTTTTTACAGTAATATTTTCGCTATTTTCAATAAAAAAAGGAATCATAACTCCGTGAAAAATAAAGTTAGAACCTTGCCCATTAATCGTTAAATTTTTAAAATTTTCTAAAGGGAAAGGCGTATTTACCATTAAATCGCAATGATTAGAGATATATGCAAATTTTTCAAGACCTTTATCTGGATAAAAATGATAAGTTCCTTTTTCAAATTTTATTTCTGATATTGGGTTTTTATTAGCATCTAATATTCTTTTTAAAACAGTTGCAGTAGCATCGTCTTTTATGTTAGTTTTAAAAGTAACAACTTCTCCTTTTTTTATTTGAGATTTACAAGAAATAGTAAATAACAATAAGAGTGTTAAGCTTAAGGTTTTAATGAAATTAGTTCTAAAATTTTCCATGTATTCTACAATATTAATTTATGCTTTGTAAATGTTGTTATTTTATCTTAATATTAAGATAGCATTGGTAAATTTTAGGTGTCAATTAGTAAATACCCAGTAATTACTGGGTATTTAAAGGGAAAAAAAATGTAATTTATTTTTTATTTAATGTTAAAATTATCAGATTTTAACATTTCTGATTTCGCTGAAATAGAAATATCTGTAGATTTACCAACCTTAATAAGTGCAGTTGCAATACCAGCTTCTGCTTTTATAATTTCTGGATTCATAATTTTTGCATCACCATTTATGGTAACTATTATTTCATCAGTAAAATATGGATTTACTGTACCATTTTCATCAACAGCTGCTATATAACAAAAAAGTACATCATTAACTCCTGCTTGTGGTTTTTTACCGCTTTCATCAATCCAAATTTTAAGTTTTGTTACAGTTTTTGGTGTTTTAACAACTTCTTCAGAAACTTGTTTTCCGTTAATAAAACCAACAGCTTTTAAAGATCCGGCTTCAAAAGAAGAAATATTAAATGTAAATGGCGGATGGTTTAATTTGTTAGTATTCTTACCTACATCTGGTTTTTGAGAGGCAATTAATTTATCATTTAAAAACAATTTAACTTCTTCTGCATTAGAGAAGACTTTTACATTTAAAGGCGAATTTTTATCCCAATAGGTAGCAATTTTTAAAACATTTTCTTCATTAACATCTTTCTGACTTTGGTAAAAATAATATCCAAATTTTGGCAATCTAAAAATATCCATCACACCAGAAGATTCAATATCTGGGTGATAACCTCTGTTGTAATCGTACATTACCCAATAACTATCAGAATAAGCAACTGTATTTAAATTGTCGTTATGAGATTCTTGTAAATTAAAAGCTTGTTGTAATAATCTTTTTTCTCCAAAAGCTCTTAATTGACGACTGCTTAGTTCGTCTCTTAATCCGTTTGGTAAATTATCTTGATTTAAACCAGCGTTTTTAGAATAATATTCCCAATCTCCATATTCTGAAACTGAATATGGTTTATCTTTTAATTCATGCGGATGTAAAATTCTATGCTGACGAGCTTGTAGATAAATGTCGTACACATCATCCATCCAACCACAAGAATAAACGTTTTTTCCAGGATATTCTGCATGTACAATTTTGTTTAATTCTTCCATAAAAAAGATTGGCATTTTGGTCTCATTTAAAGAAACTTCCCAAGCTAAAACAGAAGGTCTATTTCTATCTCTTCTAATTAATTCTGATGCAGAACGGTAACAATATTCTCTAAATGCATCTGTATCATTATAAAATTGCCACCCCATAATTGCATCAATAACTACAATTCCTAACTCGTCACAGGCATCTAAAAAAGCTGGAGATTGTGGGTAATGAGATAATCTGATATAATTAAAACCACCATCTTTAATTTTTTTGGCATCTCTATATTGTGCATTATCAGATAAAGCGTAACCAATAAAAGGATAATCTTGATGACGATTTACACCACGTAAAAATGTTTTTTTTCCGTTGATATATAATTGATTTTGTGCATCAAAAGTGAATTCTCTAATTCCGAACCTTGTAGTTTTTGCATCAATTTCTGTATCATTAATAAAAACCTTTGTTTCTAAATGATATAAATTAGGGTTTTTTGGCGACCATAGGTTTGCATTACTTATAGTAAATAATTCGTTAATTTCAACATCAGATGCTGCTATTATTTTTTTGTTTGATGTTTTTTCTTGTATCAATTTTCCATCATAAAAAATACTAGAAACTACTTTAATTTCTTTAGCTTCTTTTTCTTCATTAATTATGTGAGTTTTTATAGCAACTTTAGAAATAGCTTTAGAAACTTTAGGAAAAGTTATAAAAATTCCTCCTCCAGCAACTTTTTTTGCTAATACCGCATCAGAAATATAAACTTTATCAGAAAAACTTAACCAAGCATTTCTGTATAAACCACCATACATATTAAAATCTAATCTTTTTAATGGTTTTGGCCCCGTAATCTTATTATCGGTATTGTCTAATCTAATAGCAATTAAATTATCGTTTCCTTTATGAACATATTTTGTAATGTCTACTTTTATAGGTAAATAACCTCCGTTATGCTCAGAAACCAACATTCCGTTAATCCAAATTTTAGAAAAATTCATGGCAGCTTCTAGTTCTAAAAAAACTTTTTTTGTTACAGGATTTACGGGAACATCAAAATTTTTTCTGTACCAAGCAACTCCTTGCCATTGGTCGTTAACAATTTGTGGTTCTATGTTCGTTGTGTGAGGTAAGTTTACAGATTCCCAAGAAGTTATGTCGAAATTTGGTTTACTAAAAGTTTCATCAGAAATTGTTGTTTCATTTAGTTTTGTAAACTTCCAATCTTGATTAAAATTTATTTTTTTCTCATAATTTGTAACTGAACAAGAAATTAAATTAAAAGAAATTAAAAGTAAAAACGTGTACTTAATTATATTTTTAAATTTTATTTTCATTGGTTTGGTTTTTATATTAAATAGATTCTTTATCAAAAAAAATAAGAGTAAAGAATGCAGCGTTAGATTAAAATATTACTAATAAAGTTAATTTTCTCGAATTATTTTTTTAACTGTTTTTTATACATTACAGAATATTTTTTATAACCAACCTCAACACCTTCTTTCATTTGTTGATAAGCTTTTGGTTGTGTGTTTCTAAACCATTTTACAAATGGTTGACCAGGAACTTTTGTTGGGTGATAAATGTTGCTAACAGGTGCCATTTCTTTATCAAAAGCTAACGTTTTAGCACGTAAGTTTTCTAAGACGTCCGTGTAGTTAGAGTTGTAAGCTAAATTATGTAGTTGATTAGGATCTTCTGCTAAATTGTACAATTCTTCTTTAGGTTTTGTTGGCTCAAAAAATGGTTTTTGATTTTCATTTAATTTTCCTTCTTTGTATAATTGTCTCATTATATGTACAGCAGGTCTGTAAAATTCTAAATAAGCTTGTTGTGCATCATAAGGAACTTGTGGCATGTCATTTCTAATATAAGACCATTCTCGAGAAGTTATTGCTCTTGATTTTTCTGTAATTTCATCCCATAAATCTCTTGCTCCATACACAAATTCTCTATTAAAATTTTTGTTAAAAATTGGTTTTCCTGTCATGTAGTCAGGAACTTCAATTCCGGCAAAATCTATAATAGAAGCTGTAATATCTGTTGAGCTTACAACGTCTTTTCTAACTTGACCTCCTTTAAATTGTTTAGGATAATAAATAATAAACGGAATTCTTAATCCTGTATCTTGTAAATAACCTTTTCCACGAATATTACTACGACCATTATCACCAATAAAAATAACGATTGTATTATCTGCCATTCCTTTGTCTTCTAATTCTTTAAAAATCATTCCTATTTCATTATCCATATATTCAATTTGATCTAAATATTTAGCCCAATCTAAACGAATTGCAGGATTATCTGCTAAATAAGGTGGTAACGTTACAGTTTTAGGATTTACTGGATGTTTCGATTTTTCTCTTACTTCGTTCCACCAATCGCCTCTATGAGTAACAACTAACTGGATTTGTGCAAAAAATGGTTGATCTTCTTTTTCAAAAGTATCATACTTATCAAACAAACCAAATTCTGTTTTTCCATCCCAATTACCAATAGGTTTACTTTTAAAATTAACATCTGTTTTTCTACCTTTTTTCATTACACTATGGTTTCCTAAAATAGTAGTGTAACCTGCATCTCTTAATAATTTTGTAAACGGTTTAAATTGAGGGTCTAAAGGCACATCTCTGTTGCTTCTATGGTTGTGAGAATTTGTTTTAATTTGATGAGTACCAACCATCATTGCAGATCTACTTGGTGAGCAAATTGGGTTTGTAACAAACGTATTGTCAAAACGAATTCCTTCATCTGCCATTTTATTTAGAAAAGGAGTTTTAACATCTGGCATTCCATAGGTTTCTAAATCAGTACTCATATCTTCTGCCATAATCCAAATAATATTCGGACGCTCATTTTTTACTTGTTTTTGAGCAGCTGCTTCTGATGATTTTTTACATGATGTTATTGTAAAAATAATGCACAAACTAAAAACTACCTTTTTTATTGATTTCATATGTTAATATTTTATTTAATTATTTGGTATAATAAAACTGTTAGAGATAAATTATTTTATTTAAAAACTCCTCCAGAATATGGGAAATGTGGGTTTTTTACACTCTCTCTTTTTAATATTTTATTTGCTTTTTTTACCAATTCTGGATGTTGGTTAGAAATATCATTTTTTTCATATAGATCTGTAGATAAATCATATAATTCTGTGTGATAATTATCATACATTCTTACAGCTTTCCAGTTTCCAAAGCGTATTGCTTGTTTAAAGCCTTTTACACCTTTTCCTTCTTGAATTTCGAAATATAGAAATTTATGTTTTTGCTGATTTTCTTTTCCTAATAATTCTGGTAGAATAGAAATTCCATCTGTTTTATTTGGTGAATTTGTTGTAGCAACTTCGGCTAAAGTTGGCATTATGTCATAAAAAGCAGCCTGATGATTTGTAGTTCTACCTTCTTTAATTTTACCTTTCCAATATGCAAACATTGGTACTCTAACTCCACCTTCATAAACATCTCTTTTAAAACCTTTTAAATCTCCAGAGCTATTAAAAAACTTATAACTATGATAATTTTCGTTTGTTGGGCCATTATCACTAGTAAAAATAATTAAAGTATTTTCTAACTCTCCCGATTTTTTTAATTTTTTAAATAATCTTTTAATTTGAGCATCTAACATAGTAATTCTTGCTGCATGGCGTCTTTCTATTTCTGGCCATTCTTGCAATTTATCAATATATAAATCTGTTTTACTTAAAAAATATTCATGTGCATGAGGTGTTCTGTAAGACATGTATAAAAAGAACGGTTTATCATCCGCTTTTTTATCTAAATAATCTAAAGCAAAATTAGTTCTAAATTCGTCTAAACATTTGTGTTTATTATAATTGTAAAAAATAGAATCTTGATTATTGTTAACCCAATGTACGCGTTCGTCTATTTCTTTACCATTTACATCTTTTCCCCATTGTTCTTGTACAGCATAATCAAAACCACGCCCTTTAGCCCAAGTAGAAGTGTCTTCTGGCAAACCTAAATGCCATTTACCAATCATTGCGGTTTGGTAACCTGCATTTTGTAACATTTCTCCCAATGTTTTTTCAGATTTTTTTAAAGGAACTCTATCCCATTTACCATTTATTTCACCTTTATTTCCACGAATATTTACATGACCCGTGTGTAAACCTGTCATTAAAACTGCTCTTGAAGGAGAGCAAACAGATGTACCAGAATAAAAATCTTTAAAACGAATACCAACTGTAGCTAAAGAATCTAAAAACGGCGTTTTAATTTCTTTTTGCCCGTAAGTACCTAATTCTCCATAGCCCATATCATCAGCTAATAAAAAAACGATATTTGGTCTTTTTTGGATACTATTTTTTTGTTTGTTTTTTTGAGCGATTGTACAAAAGCTCATTAAAAATAATGCAATAAATAATGTTTTAAATAATTTCATAAAATATGCTTGTTTTATCAAAGTGAGTTTATGATTATAAAATTGCGCGTTATTTCTAATTAAAAAGGTTTTTTAAGTAATTTTAATGTGTCTTTTAATAAATTCAGTAAAAAATAAAGTATAAAGATTGATTAATTTTTAAATGTCATAGCTTCTATTGTGTCAGGTTTATATCCTGTTTTTACAAATTGATAAATTCCGTTTTTGTCAATAATAATATTTGTTGGATATACAGAGATTTTAAATTTTTCGGCAATCTATTTTTAATAATGTTATATGCAAAAGGATGTTTCATTAAAATTTTTTCTATGGCGTATTCTTTTTATTTATTCTAAATGAAAAAAGTACAGTTTCTGTTTTTTATTAGATTATTTTTATCGGGGTTATTTTTTTTTATTAGTTCAAAATAAATTCAAACTCATATTTGCCAGAAGGAATTACAAATTGAGGTAATGTTTCTGATAAAGTTCCATTTACACTCATTTGAATTAAATGTAAATTCAGTGTATAAAAATCTTGCTTTTTTAAATCGAAGGGATGTTTTGCTTTTTGAATGTTTTCTGCCGAATATGGCCAAATAGAAAACCCAAAAGTAGAAGCTCCTTCAATTCTTAAATTATTATTTCTATTCTCTGATAATTGCAACCAACGTACATCAGACCTATTTCCGTTTTCTTGCGGAAAAACATAGTTTGTAAATAAGTCATCCGTTTTAAAAGTAAATTCATCTACCTCTGTACCTCTTTTTCTGTCAATGTAATTTTCATTAGGTCCTTTGCCATAGAAAGTAGTTGTATTATAGTCTTTAGAAACTCCTAAAGTAACTCCAAATTTTACCAAACCTGGTAAACTTTCTTCTGCATCTAAATCCATTTTTACAACAATTCTACCATCGCTTAAAAAAGTATAAACCAAATTAAGTTTTACCTCATCTTTATAATTTTTCTTAACAATAACTCTGGTCTCGTTGGTTTTGTCTGTAATTACTTTTACCGATTTTATTTCTAACTGTTCATTTAAAAACTCCCAATAGCCTCTAGACTTTTTAAAATCTTTACTACTTGCGCCACGCAAATCATTATCTATTGGTGGTCTAAAAAAGTTAGGCTTTAATGGAGATAAAATTTGTTCTTTTCCGTTTTTAATAAATGAAGTTAATTCTCCTGATTTTTTAGAAACTTTAGCTCTGTATTTTCTAGTTTTAATAACTACATCAGCAGTGTTTTCAATTACTTGAAGTTTAGATTTAGATGTCGAACTATAGTTGTTCTCAGATAATTTTTCTCTAACTAACAACTGTTCTTTAGCTACTTCATATCCTTTTGCCGCCCAAAAAGTAGCTTGTTTTTCTTGCACAGATATTTTTAACCAATATTCGTTTTCATCTTTAAAACGCACTTTTTTAAACGGAATATTTAATGCTGATGATGAACTTGCCCTTACATCAATATTTTGTAAAAATCCAGATTGAATTTCCTTTCCATTTTCAGACAATGTCCATCTTACATCGTATTCATTTAAATTGGTTTTATTTAAATGATTGATAGCTAAAACTTCTCCGTTTTTAATATCAACAGCTTTAAAATTAAAAGGTTGATGAATATATTTTACTTCCCAAGCATGTGGGTTTGGCTTTCCATCTGCAGAAAAAACACCATTTATACAGAAATTTCCTGCATTCGGATAATCACCAAAATCGCCTCCATAAGCAAAAAAGTCTTTCCCGTTTTTATCTTTTTTAACCAAACCTTGATCTTTAATATCCCAAATAAAACCACCAATTAAATTCTTTTTAGAATTGATTAAATCCCAATATTCGCCTAATCCTCCAATAGAATTTCCCATGGCATGTGCATATTCACACATAATTATTGGTCTGTTTATATATTTGCTTTCAGACATTGCTTTTAGCTGATAAATCTCTGGATACATTCTACTTAATACATCTACATACTTTGGGTCTGTTGGGTTTGCATGAGCTGGTCCTCTAAACATTTTTTGTCCTTCATCACCTTCTTTATATGCTGGATGAGTTGGGTCTCCTTGCGCTCCTTCATAATGTATAAATCTTGATGAATCATAATCTTTTGCCCAACTTGCTGCTGCTGCAAAAGCAGGTCCTGTTCCTGCTTCATTACCCATAGACCAAGAAATTATAGATGCGTGGTTTTTATCTCTATCAATCATTCTCATTACTCTACTTAAAATAGGAATTGCCAAACTTGGTTGTTGTGGTGCGTAACTTCCTAAATGATGTGTTTCTACATTAGCTTCATCCATTACATAAATTCCGTATGTATCACATAAATCATAGAAATAAGGATCATTAGGATAATGTGATGTTCTTACTGCATTAAAATTAAATTTCTTTAACAATTTTACATCATCTTCTAAATCTTTTCTAGTCAAGGCTTTTCCTCTAATTGGATGATGATCGTGTCTGTTTACCCCTTTTATTTTTGTTACTTTTCCATTAATAAGCAACTCATTTTCTTTACTAAAACGAACTTGTCTAAAACCAACTTTCTGACTTCTAGATTCCAAGATTTTTCCTGAAGGATCTTTTACATCAAAAACCAATGTGTACAAATATGGGTTTTCTGATGACCATTTTATTGGATTTTTAATTATTGTTTCTAAAAATGCAAATTTCGTAATATCTCTTTGTGGCCATCTTTCAAAAAATACATCTTCAATAGCACAAGACATTGATTTATCTACTACTTTTTTATTTTCAGCATCATATAAATCTGCAGAAATAGTATATCCTTTTAAGTTATCTTCATTTGCTTTTATCCATAAATGCGGACGAACTTCTATTTTTGCATTTTCTAATTTATCATCGAATTTTGTTCTCACAAAAAAGTCGTTTAAGGCAATTTTTGGTTGTGCTAAAAGCAGTACTTCTCTATGAATACCGCTTAAACGCCACATGTCTTGGTCTTCTAGATAGCTACCATCACTCCATCTAAAAACCTGAACTGCAATTCTATTTTTTCCTTTAGATAAAAACTCTGTAATATCAAATTCTGCTGCCAATCTACTTCCTTGGCTGTAGCCAACTTTTTTGCCATTTACCCAAACATAAAACGCCGAAGAAATACCACCAAAATGTAAAATTACAGATAGATTTTTCCATTCTGTAGGAATTGTAAAATCTCTATAATAACTACCAACAGGATTGTCTCTATATTTTTCTATAAACGGAAACTGAGGAGGATTTGGTCCCATATAATTAAAGTTCCTTTTTCCTCCGTTTTTAATATTTGGAGTAAAAGGATAAATTATGTTTGTGTAAATCGGTTGTCCAAAACCTTGCAATTCCCAGTTTGAAGGAACTAGAATATCATTCCAATTTGCATCATTAAAATCTTTTTTGATAAAATCTGTTGGTCTGTTTTGTGATTTTTCTACAAAATTGAATTTCCATGTTCCGTTTAAAGATTGCATTCTGGCTTTGTCTCTATTTCTTTCTAAAGCATCTGAATGATTGATAAAAGAATAACTTGGTACTCTTGATCTTAATTTGTTTTGCTCAAACATCAATTCGTTTTCCCAATCGTTTTGAGAAAAAGAAATCTGGGAAAATATCACAAATAAAAAGACAATGATTGCATGTAGTTTGTTCATAAGAAATAATTTTATAAATATAAATAGGATCTAATTAAATGTCAAAAACAATTTACCTAGATCCTATTAATTTCAACTAAAAAATTTTATTTTTAATAAGCTGGTACTGCTTCCTTTTCCCAATTTTCTATATCTTTTTTTAAGATATTTTCTACATCTAAACCTTTACCAATTAAATTATTTTGTTCACTAATATCTTTTGTAACATTAAATAATTCGAATTTTCCTGAATGATATTTTACTAGTTTCCAATCATTAGAAATTACTGCAGCATATTGGTCTTCATAACTTCTAAAAAAATATAAATTTCTTTTTTTAATGGTTTTACCTTTTAAAATTGGTAATAAACTAACACCTTGAATTTCTTTGTTTTCGTACTTTTTACCCGAAGCAATTTCTACTAAAGTTGGATAAATATCTATAGATTGCACAGGTATTGCAGTTTCTGTATTTGGCTTTGTAACTCCAGGATACGAAATTAAAAGGGGTACTCTAGCGCCACCTTCACCTAAGGTGTTTCCTCCTTTTTTTCCTCCAGATAAAGGAGCATTTGTATACGCGCCACCTTGATCAGAAAAAACAATAATTACGGTATTATCATCAATTCCTTTTTCTTTTAAAGCATTTCTAACACGACCTACAGATTCATCCATAGCTTCTACCATTGCTGCATGATGTGCATATTTTCCTTCTAAACCTGCATCTTGATGTTTTTTAAGTAGATCTTTTCTACCAACGGATGGTCCGTGAACAGAATAATACCAAAAAGACAACATAAATGGTTGTGCTTTATCATAGTTTTTGATAAAATTTACTGCGCTATCTGTTAAAACATTCGTTAAATAATCGCCTGTTTTATAATTTTTTTGAAACTCTTTTGGATCTCCATCTTTAAAAAATGGATAATAATAACTCTTTGGATGTCCGTTATCTGTAGTTCCAAAAGTTTTATCGAAACCTTGATATTCTGGATAGTGTTTGCCTTCTCCTAAATGCCATTTACCAATAAACATATTGTAATAACCAAGATCTTTTAAGGTTTCTGCATATGTAATTTCTTCTAAAGGTAAATAATTTATAGAAGGTCTTTTTACAGGATCTGTTGGCCAAACATTATAATCTTCATTAATAAAATCTTTTTCTTCTGGTATGTGTCTAGACATTTCTAATCGTACTGCTTCTTTACCTGTTAAAATAGATAATCTGCTTGGGCTACAAGTAGGAGTAGGAATGTAGGCTCTTGTAAAATCTAAACTTTCTTTTTTAAATTGATCTAAGTTTGGTGTTGTAAAAGTTGCGTTTCTGTAACCAATATCTGCCCAACCATAATCATCAACAAATAATAATACAATGTTTGGTTTTTTGTTATTAGTTTTTTGATTATTTTCTTTTTGATCTTTGATTTTGCACGAAAATAAAGTGCAAATACAAAGAATTGAAACAACTATAATGCTATTTTTTACGAAGTAATTCATGATGTAAATTAGTTAATAATTATTTTTTTTGTGATTATTTTTTTATCAGACTCTAGGTGAATTATATAGATGTTTTTAGGGATGTCAGAAAGATTTATACTTATTTTAGTTTCTAATTTTGATACATTTTTAAGTAATTGTCCTATTAAATTATAGATTTTAATGTTTGCTTTTAAATTACTTTTTATAATTAATTCTTTAGTGTTTTCCTCTTGATAAATAACAATATCATTTGTGTCAATAAAATTAGTTACACTTAATGACAATGCTGTATAAGTTGTTTGCAAAGGATTGGGTGTGTTTTTATCATCTCCTTTTATCCAAATTGGAGATTCATTAATATCACAACCTTCAAAATCATTTTCTCCTCCATCTGTAATTAATCCATCTGCTCTAACTTCATCTGAAAAACCTGAATGAGTTACATTTTCTAAAACAATTTTATAACTTCCAGCAGGACTATTTTTGCTTACATAATCTTCAAGTGCCAAATAATAGACAGGTGCTAAAGATGGTGCTTTGTAAGATTCATCATCTAAATTTTTTTCTGCACTAATATAATTTCTAAGTGCGCAAGGAATATGTCTTAAACGAGCAGATCTAACTTGGGCATCTGTGCCATAAGTAGCAAAAACATTTGCTATAACAGAATCTTCAGAAAAAGTTCCTTCGCTATGGTCTGGTGTTGTTTGACCTTTATCAGCAGATAAAAAACCAAAGTTTATAGAAACCGCGGCCTCACAACTTATACCTGTAATATCTCTAACATCTACGATTCCTTGTGTTATGGTATGTGGAGATAACATAACCGCATGTGCACCGTTTGTACATGAAATATTACGACCGTAAACATTATTTATAATTGGTGTTTTATCGGTTACATATAAATCTGCTAAACCACTATATCCAGATTCTAATCTTAAGGTTACGCCACCTTCGCCAGATAAATTTCTAAACAAAATATCTTGTCCTACTTGAAATTGAATTAATCCATATCCGTAATGTGCATTTTTAGTATCTAGGTTTTCTATTATTCCGAATTTAGTAAATAATGCAGGTTCGCTAGCATCACCAACTGCACCAGCCGAAATTGCATTAAATTTTGTGTAATTGTCTAAAATAATAAAATCTGCTAATTTAAAATTGTTCGTATTTCCTAATTGAAAAGCTCTAATATTAGTATTAGGTTCAAAATCAGAGAAATCAAAAGTAAATTTTTCTCCATTTGTACTCTGAAAGCTCCAATTGTTTGCATTGGCAAAATTATTATCAAAACCTGCTTGAAATAAAGCACCTTGAGGTGTAGTTTTAAAGACTACGTTTGGGTTTACACGAATATGAACACCTGTTCTCATATCTAATTGTCCCAAAGTATAAGTACCTGCATTTATGGTTAAAATTCCTCCACCCGAAGCAGATAAACTATTTATCATATTTTGTAATGCTGATGTTGAGTTATCTCCATTAGGAAAAGATAATTGATTTGCTGTGTTAATTGTTGGGTTGTAAAAATAACTATCCGCAGGTAGCACTCTATCAATTGGATTTTGAGAAAATATAAACCCAGATAAGAACAGACAAAAGATTAATATTATATTCTTTTTAATCATTTTTGATTTTATTTTTTCTGTTTTTGAATGACTCTTTTATTTATATAATCATACGCTTTCCCAGTATAAGGATAGTTGTCAAAAACATCTCCATTGCCAAGAGTTCTTGGGTCGCCTTGACTAATTAATTCAGCTTCCATTTGAGTACGTAATTTTTTACAAGTATCCTTGTACTCTGGTAACAATGCTAAGTTTTTTAAACAATGCGGATCTGTAAGAATATTGTATAACTCTTCTTCTGGTCTTTTACCAAAACTCATTTCGTAAAAATTATTTTCTGGTTTTAAATTTACCAAGTAATCTTTAGTAGGAGATGGGTCTACGTTTCTAAATCCGTATTCTGGATTTCCAACAGGCCAACGTTCTGGTTTAATATTATGAGCATATAAATATTTGCTATTTCTGATGGCACGAACAGGATATGCTAAGTTTACACCATCTTCGTTTGCTCGACCAAGATCATGTCTTTCTTTACCTAATAATGCATGGTCTCTTTTTGAATCAATTTGGCCAGATTTATCAGAAAAAATAATATCTATAAAACTTTTACCAGTCATTTGCTTGTCTGGTTTTTCGCCAGCAATTTCCATAAAAGTTGGCGCAAAATCTGGGAAGTTTACAAAATCATCTACAGTTCTGCCTGCTAATATTTTTCCTTTCCAATAAGCAATAAGTGGTACATGAAAACCTTCTTCGTACAATTGTCCTTTTACTCTAGGAAAAGGCATTCCGTGATCTGAACTAATAAATACCAAAGTATTTTCTAATAATCCTCTTTTTTCTAAGGATTTTATTGCTTTTCCAACATGGGTGTCAAACCATTCTACTTCAACCGCATAATCTAAAACATCGCCTCTTATGGTTTTGTTATCTGGGTAAAAAGGCGGAATTTCTGCCTTGTCTAAATTTTTTCCTTCTTTTTTCCAAGAATCTAATTCGTAAACTCTGTGAGGTTCTTTTGTGCCAAACCAAAAGCAAAAAGGAGTACCAGTTTTATCAGTTTTATCAGCTAAAAATTTTTCAAAATTTGCTGCGTAATCTACATTGCTAATTCCTTTATGTGGTGGTGTTAATTTAATTTGATTAAATTCTGGACCTGCCGGATTGTATTTTGTAGCATAATCTCCTGGTCCCCAACCTTTGCCTGTAAAACCAACATCGTAGCCTTTTTCCATTAATAAATGTGGGTAAAACTTAAATTCGGCCGGAAAGTTTGGCCAGTGATTTGCAGCTTCTTTTAATTGCCAACTATACATACCTGTTACTAAAGAAGCTCTTGCGGGCGCACATTTAGGGTTACAATTATAGGCGTTGTTAAAAACCAATCCTTCTTTTGCAAGGTTATCTATTGCTGGTGTATTTATAAAAGTGTCTCCATAAGCACCAAAGCTTTTCATAGAAGCATCATCAGCAATAAAAAATAGAATGTTTGGTCTAGTTTTTGTTTTTTTTAATGTGTTTTTCTGTTGTGTTTTACAACTAAAAAATACTACTAGAATTAATAAAAAACAATATTTTAGAGTATTTTGACTACTTATTAATTTCATTTTTAGATGCTTTTTATCTTTAGTTAATACCTTTATTATTTTTTGTGTTTAATGTTTTTTTAGAAGCATTATCAGCATTAATTTTAGTGTTTTCTACAAAACCTTCTACTTTGTTGTTACTGATAGAAATATTTTTGCTATTAAAAATATCGAATAAAGGTGCATTAGGAAATAGACTTTTTGATGTTTTTGTTTGTTTAATGGTGTTATTTCTAAAAATTAAACCATCTAAACGGTCTATCCAAACAATTCTACTATTAAAACTTTCAATTACATTGTTTTCAAAAATGATATTGCTATCGTAAATTTCTGATTGATTAAAATCTTTATTTAGTTTAGGTGAAACCCATAAAACAGCATCATCTGTGCCGCCATGTGCACAATCTACAAAATGATTATTTTTGATAATAACTTCGCCAACTGCTCCAGATTCATACCATTTAAAAGTTTCTCCACGCAAACCAATCGAAGACATATCCGAAGAAAAATAATTATCTTCTATTACAATTTTTAAAGGTGTTTTAATCATAGCATTTCTAGCTCTGTGTTTGGTAACTTGACAACCTCGCATTGTAAAAGTAGGATTCCAAGTTTTGTTTTCTAAAATATCTTCTTTGGATAGCGTTGTAGGAATCTTATTTTTGAAAGTTAATTCAGAGTATTTTTCGTTTATAAATTTTACTTTTACAACTTCATTTACAACTCCTCTTTTAGGACTTGGTTTTTGTATAAACCAAACTTCATCTCCTTTATCTGCAAACTGAAAACCCATTTGCTCAAAATGATGTAAAGCAATTCTTACAGTATATTCATTAACAATATCATCAATTTTTACATAGGTTCCGTGTACGTTTGTGCCATCATCTAACATACTCTCAATTCTGCAGTTTTCAATTAAAATATCACCTTTACAATTTGCAAAATGTGTAGCGTCTGCAGTGCTAGAAATATATCTATCAGATCCATCTCTTGTGTAAACCCCCGAGTTTAAAATTTTAATATTTTCTGTTCTTTCAAAAAGAAATCCCATTCCTAATGCGTGGTGAATAATTATATTGTCGTACACTACGTTTTTACAATTTTGAGTCTGAAAACCAGGTGCATATCTATTTAAGTCTTTGTCTCCTTTAGCTGCAATTATAGCGCCAATAGGAGGGAACTCTTTCATTTTTTGATAAAATCTAAAAACACCATTTTTTAATTTTTCTACTTTATCTGGATTTAAGTGCAAACCAAAAGATCCGTAGAAAGTAGATTTTGTTATAGGGTCAAAACAATGAGTATGACCTAATTCGTGAAATTTAAATTCATCTATATTTGGGAAAGTTATTTGATTATTCTTAAACTTCCACGAATAGCCATCAACTAAAGGTTTTAAGTCTATATAATTTTCCTTTCTGTTTGTTGATAGTACTTCTGCTTCAAAAATGAAAGGAATTTTTCAATCTATAGTAATATTTTGTACTTTAATATTATTACAGTTTTCGAATTGAAAAGGCGCCATTCTTCCGTTAAAAATAAATTCAGAACCATTTCCTTCAATTTCTATCTCATTAAAATCTTGAAAACGAAACGCAATACTTTTGTATCCATTTCCATGGTTAGTTATAAATGAAAACTGCGTATGTGCATATTCTGGTAAAAAAGTATAGATTCCTTTCTCGAAAATTATTTTAATTTCCTTTTCTTTTGCACAACTAATGGCTTCTCTAATTATTGGTGTAATATCTTTATTAGTATGCTTTATGTTAATTACTTCTATTGCATTTATATGCAGTATTTGCAGCAAAAAAGCGAATACTAAAAACTGTAGTTTATTTTTTAAAATCATAATTTGTTTTTTTTATAAATGAACACCACTTCCTTGTAAAGTTGCATCATGATTCCACATTATTTTCCAAGGATCTTGAGTTTTTGTTTGAAAATCTTTCATTTTGGTTTTCATATCTTCTAAAACCTTGTGAAATTCTGATTTATATGCGAGATTATTTAATTCATTTTTATCTTGTTCTAAATCATATAATTCAAATTCTGGTCTAAAAAGAAAATTTTGTACTTTTTTAGGACCAAAATATTCAATATCGTTTTTGTAAATACTTTGCCACGTAGAAGAAGCCCATAAATCTGATGCAAAAGGGTATTCTAATCGCCAAGCAATATTCCAAATAAGTTTATAGTTTTTACTTCTTACAACTCGCATTGGGTAATACATTGTAATTTCGTGAAAAGTATGAGAAGCATAAATTTCATCCCAACCAGTAACTTTGCTTTTATCTAAAATAGAATTAAAAGATGTACCATGAAAGTTTTCTTTTTGATACTCAATTTTTGCCATATCTAAAATTGTAGGTGTTAAATCTACCCAAGAAATCATTGCTGTATTAGTAGCATTTTTTATATTTTTTGTAGGGTCTTTTATAATACAAGGTAATTTAATGCCTGGTTCATGAACCGTAGTTTTTGCGCCAGGAAAAGCCATTCCGTTATCAGAGATATAAATAACAATTGTGTTTTTGTCTTTACCAGTATCATTAAGCATTTTCATTAATTTTCCAAAACCTTGATCAATTCTAGAAACACTTTGGTAGTATTCTGCAATTTCTTCTCTTGTTTGTTTTGTGTCTGGTAAAAACGACGGAACCAAAACATCTTCTGGATTATATGTTATTGTTTCTACACCTTTATAGCCTTCTTTTTTATTTCCAAAATTGTTTGGAATATCCCATTCTTCTGGTTCAAAAGGATGTCCTCTATGTGGGTCATCTGTACAGAAATATAAGAAAAATGGTTTGTCAGACTTTAAAATATCTGCACAATTTTCTGCCATTTCTACGGTGTTTCTTGGGTCTGCTTCTAATACCTGATTAAAATGATAGACTTTTTCTGGAGCTACATGATATTTACCAATTCGTGCCGTTTCATACCCAGATTCTGCCATAATTATTGGCAATGAAGTTTCTGTTTCATACGTACTAAAATGATGATAATCATGAACGTGACCATAAGAACCTGTTGCGTGTCCGAATTTACCGGAAAGAATTACAGATCTACTTGCGGCACAACTTGCGCTTGTACAATAAGCATTTGTAAACTTTACACCTTCGGATGCTAATTGGTCTAAATTCGGTGTTTTAATAATCGGGTTTCCGTAAGCACCAATGGCGTCTAAACCATGATCATCAGCAACAAATAAAATAATGTTGGGTTTGTTTGTATTGTTTATTTTTTTAGCTGTTTCTTCTTGCTTTTTAGAGCAATTAGCAAAGGAAATTGCTATTAAAGTAACTAAAATAAGTAGTTTGATTTTTCTCATTTAATTATTATTTTCTTTGTTATAGAATTATTTTCTGATACGATTTTTATAAAGTATATTCCTGATATTAAATTTGAAACATCTAGTTTTAAAGATGAATTGTAGCTTGTTTTTATCGATTTAATAAGTTGTCCAGAAAGTGAGTAAATATTTATGTTTTTATTTTTTTTAAGGTGATTTATAAAAATTGAATTTGAAGCAGGATTTGGGGAAATTTCAACTAAATTTTCATTTAAATGTTGTTCATCAGTAGATAAAGCAGTGCAATCTGTAGTTAAAAATTCTGCAGGAATTATGTTTTCTTGATATAAAAAACCAGTTCCTTCAATAGGTGCTTCTACAAGAACTATTTTTACATTATTTTTACAATTATAATTTGTTTCTGCTAACACAGTTGCTATAGAAGCACCAACATAAATCTTAGTTTCATCTTCAATAAGATAATTAGCTAATTTTGTTGGAGGAGTAATTTCTGATGGATAATGATTAAAATGTTTTGCTTTTATTTCTGCATTTTCTCCATAAGTGGCAGTAACGCTTTTTACCTTTACATGTTCAAAAGTACCATCTGATAAACTAATATCTTGATCGTATTTGTCCGAAACAAAACCAGCTTCTATTCTAACTGCAAAACCAGAACTAACACTATGAATTTCTTCTGCATCTACTGTACCATTATGTAATGCATGTGGAGAAATCATTAATGCAGAATTGCCATTAGTGTTATAAATATTTCTAGCAACTATTTTATCAATTCCGCCAATTCGTTTTACACCTGTAGGTAAATTTGATCCTTGTAGATTGTTTAAACCAGTAAAACCTGTTTCTAACCTTAAAGTTGCGCCACCAGTTCCTGATAAATTTTTGAATAAAATATTTTCTGCAGATTGGGTTTGTACAGTTCCATAACCATAATGAGCATTTTTTATGTCGATGTTTTTAACGATTCCATTTTTTGGAAATATATATTCTCCATTATACTCATCTCCACCAAAAATTACTGCCGAAAATTTAGTGTATGTATCTAAAATATTAAAATTAGCTATAATAAAATTTGAAACTTTACCGCAATTTACTACTGCAACATTTGGGTTGTTATTATGTGTTAAATCGACTGTAAAGTTACCTCCAGAAGAGCTTGAAATTGTTACGTTTTGGATAGGATTTGTTGAGTCTCCTAGTTTAAAAATTGCATAGTTTTTAAGTTTTTCATCAAAAGGAATTTCATAAAAAGACCTAATAAAAACATTTTTATGAATATCTAAATGAACATTAGATTTTAAATTAATATTGCCAAATGAATAATTTCCAGCCGGAATAGTTAAAATTCCACCACCGTTTGCAGCTATAACATCTATGGCATTTTGTAAAATTGAACTATCATCTGTAGAAAAACTATTATCTACCGCAAAGTCTTCTACTAAATCTTTATTGTAGTTAGCGTTACTAATTGAAGTGTAAAAATTAGATTCATTATCTATTTGAGAAAACAATTGCAATGAATTCATGATCAAAAGAAACGTAAAACACATTTTAGTAGTTTTCATTAAATAAAAAGTTTTTTTTGAGTTGTATTAATTTAAATCGAAAATATCTACATTCTAATAAATGTAAGTGCTTAGAGATACATATAATGTGCTTTTTAGTAATTTTGTGTATAAAAAGAGAAACTTTCAACAAAAAAAACTCTTAAAACATTAGCTTTAAGAGTTTTTTAGTGATTTGGTTAAAAATATATTACTTGATAATTATTTTTTGTGTGTAAGACTTTCCATTCGAAACAACGTTTAATAAATAAACGCCAGATTTTAAATTTGAAGTATCTAAAGAATGATTTTTAGTAACTGCTTTACTTGTTAATACTTTTGCTCCTAAAATATTAAATAAAGAAATTTCACCACCATTTACAGTATTAATATTTAGTTTCCCATAAACAACAGGGTTTGGATAAATGCTAACTCTATCTAAAATATTGTTATCTAATTTTAGTGTAGCTTCTGTTATATTTGCAGTCATTTGGTCTAAATAAACAATGTCTCCTGCTAATAAATTTGTAGCTTCACCTTCTACATAATTTATTCCAAACCAAAATACAATTCCATCAAACTCTTCAACGTTTTTAATATCAAAAGTTAATTCTTCCCATTCTCCATTAGTATTAGTTGTAGTTACATTTGCAATTGGTTTGGTTGCAGTTTCTTCACCACCATCAAAAAGTTTTACTCTAGCAGATATCGTAATAGGATTAGTTCTATTCGTTTTTGCCCACATTTTTATTTGAATATCAGAATCTACAGGATACTTTGTTGTGTATGTTTTTACATAGTCGCTAAAAGCCCAGTAAGGAGCACTTGCATCCGTAGAGAATGTTGTTTTCAAACTTTGGTCTCCATCGTGTTTTTCTGTTGATGTAATTACTCTTGATGCAAAATCTTTTACTCCACTTATATGAGTAATTCCAGAAGGTCCATCAAAACTAGGGTTTTGTATAAACTCTGAATAAGTTACTGCAGGTGCAGTTTCTAGAAACTCTATTTCATCTAAGTAAAAAGCAGATCCAGACGCTTCATTAGCAACATTTTTTCTAACAGCTATACTAAAATCTGTTAATTCTCCTTTCCAAAGATCGTAAATACTCATATCAATATAAGTAATAACATATTCATCTAAACTAGGAGAAATATTAATGTCTATTGTACCACCAGAGTTTGTTTTTATTGGAGTAGTTTCATCATTTTTACCACCAATTCTTAAGACTGTAGCAGTAGTAGAGTTTTTATATTTTATTTTAATATATTTTTTAACAGAAGCATCTACACCAGGTGTTGGTTTTATACCAAAGTTGGCATTATCTGTAGCTCTTATTAATTTTAATGCACCATCATTTGCCGTACCTTCTGTAGGTGCATGTTCTACGGTTCCGTTATTTCCATAATTTGTACTCCAACCTTCTAATCCAGTACTAAACGTAAATTTTTGAGCATTTATTTGAAAAGCAAATAAAGCAATGGTTAGTAGCAATCCTTTTTTAAGTATTTCTTTTCTCATCTTTAAAAGTTTATAAATTTATTTATATTCAAAGTAAAAATTATATGCACTAAAAGAAGGTACTTAGGGTAAATTTGGTGTGTCTATCTGTAAATATTGTTTATAACAGTAAATTAAGAAGTATGTTCTTCACTTTTTTCTTCTGCAAATTTACTTGGCGAAACATTATACATTTTTTTAAAAGTTTTAGAAAAATGATGTCTGTTTTTAAACCCTGTCATTAAAAAAACTTCATTTACAGGTAATTTTTCTTGTGCTAATAATTGTGCAGCTTTTTTTAAACGATAAGTTTTTAAAATTTCAAAAGGTGTTTGATTGGTTAATTCTTTTACTTTTTGATAAAAATGTGTTCTGTTTAAATACAATTCTCTTGAAAGGCTATTGATATCAAAATCTTGATTGTCTAAGTTTTCTTCTATAATACTGTATAACTTTTCTAAGAAAGCATTATCGTTTCTGTTATTTTTATTATTCTCTTTTGTTAAAGGAATACCAACTTGAAACCGTTCTCTTAATTGTTTTCTATTAATTAACAAAGCTTCGACATTTGTTACTAAACGTTGCACATTAAAAGGCTTTTTAATGTAAGCATCTGCACCGTCTCTTATACCTCTAACATGATCTTCTATATTAGATAAAGCGGTTAAAAGAATAACAGGAATATGGCTAGTTTTTAAGTTAGATTTAATACTAATGCATAAATCTAAACCGTTTAAAACTGGCATTTGAACATCACTAATAACAATATCTGGCCACTCATCTTCAAGTGCATCTAAACATTCTTGGCCATTTCTAAAAACTTTAATTTTAAAGTATTTTGATAAAATATCTGAGACGTAATTTCTCATTTCTAGATTATCTTCTGCATAAAAAATTAGTGTATCAGAAAAATCACCACTTACTTTTATGTCTGATAATATTTCTTGTTTAATAAATTGTTTATCAATTTTAATCTCTTTTTCTTCTGGAAGTTCAATTACTTCATCGATAATTTCATCTTCTTCAATTTGTATTTTTACAATTGGTAATTGAATTGTAATGGTTGTACCTTTATTAATTTTACTTTCTGCTTTTATGTAGCCATAATGCATTTCTACTAACTTTTTAGTAAAAGCCAAACCAATTCCTGAACCAGAAATATGTTCTTTTTGTATAGATTGCGATTGATAAAAGCGTTCGAAAACATGTTCTAAATCTTCTTCGTCAATTCCCATTCCAGAATCTGAAACAGTAATCGTTAAATCTTTTTCATTGCTTCTAAAATCAATGTTTATTGTATCGTTTGCTCTGGTGTATTTAAAAGCATTACTAATTAAGTTGTTTATAATTTTCTCAATTTTATCTTTATCAGCAGATACAATTATGTTTTTCTCTTTTGATGAATAACTAAATGTTTTTTGATCTTTTTTAGCTAAAAAGTCAAAATCTTTAACGAGTTGATCTATAAATTTATTAAAGTTAAATCTAGAATAATGCATTTTAAGCATATTAGCATCTGCTCTTCTAAAATCTTGAACTTGATCTACTAATTGCTTAATTTTTTTTAATTGTCTTTTTACTAATCCAAGTTTTTCAGAAACATCTAAATTATTTTTATATCTTTCGGTAAGCGTCTCAATTGGATTAGTTATGAGTGTTATTGGAGTTTTTATTTCATGCGAAATATTAGAAAAATAGCGTAGTTTAGACTCATTTAATTCTTTTATACTATCTAATTCTAGCTTTTCTATAGTTACTTTATGATGTAAAGATTGAATTTTAGTAATTGAAAACACAATAGCATAAATAAATAAAACAAGTAAAACAAAATACCCAAAATATGCCCAATAGGTTTTCCAGAAAGGAGGCGTAATTGTAATAAATAACTTTTTAGGCGCAGACCATTCATTTAAAGAGTTAGAAGCCATATACGTAAACTCATATTTATCTGGTTGTAAACCACTATATCTAATAATGTTTTCGTTAGATGGTAATATAATCCAATCTTTATTTACTTTAGATAATTTGTATTTAATTGTATGGTTTTTGGGGTTTGAAAAATGAAGACTAATCAGCTCAAAAGAAAAAACATTTTCATCATAATTTAAAACTATTCTTTCTTGTTTAGAAATGTTTTCATTAAGTAACACTCTATTGTTTAAAGTGTCACCAGATTTTATAAGTTTATTAAAAACTTTAAAATTGCTTAAATAGGTATTTGGCAATTCTTCACTTTTACTAATTTCTTGCGGATTAAAATAGCTAAATGTATTTAGGCCAGAAAATAATAAAACCCCATTTTCTAATTTTTCTGATGTAAACCAAAAGTCTTCAAAAGGTAAACCATCTGCTAAATTAAATTTTCTAAATTGCTTACTTTTTAAATCAAATTTATTAAGTCCGATGTTGGTAGGAATCCAAAGGCCATGTTCATTATCGTATAAAATATTTTTTGCTGCGTTATTAGATAAACCTTCTTTTTCTGTATAAGGAATAAATTCTAAGGAAGTTCCGTTTTCTAGAACTCTACAAATTCCGCCGTTTTCGGTAGAAATCCAAAGTTCTTCATTTGGTAAACGAATTATTGATGTTACAAAATTGCTAGAAATCGAGTTTTTCTTTTCTTTATTAGTAGTGTATTTTTCTGCAATTTGATTTTTTAAAGCAACATTTTTTTTGTTTTCTAATCTAAAAAAACCATGACCAGAACCAATCCAAATATACTCTTTTAGATGATCTGCATAAATATATCTAATAGTTTTTAATTTATTTTTTTTAAAAAAAGGATTAGAATTTAAAGACTCAATATTTTTAATAATAGTGTTTTTATCAACTGTAATTTTATAGACATTATTACTTGTACCTATCCAAATATTTCCTTCTTTGTCTTCAGAAAAAGATCTAAATAAGAATCCGTCAGAATTTTCTAAACTTTTATGTGTTATTTTTTCGAGGGTGTTATTTTTATTTCTAACAATATATAAGCCATCAATTTCATTAACTTTTAACCATATATTTTTTTTACTATCAACAAAAACTCCTCCAATTTTAAAGTTTTTTGGTAGTTTAAAAGGTAAAGTATCAAATGTATTTGTTTTTGTATTAAATAAATTTAGATTTCCAGATATAGTAACGATAAAAACTCTGTTTTTATCATATTTAGACATAAAATTAACTCCAGTGGTTAAAACTTTATTTATGTTTTTTTCATTGTTTTTATATGTTTTAAAAGGGTTTTCTTTGATGTTGAATTGATATAGACCTTCATCAAAAGTACCCACCCAAATATTATTATTAGATGAAGAAATAATGCGGCTAATTCTTAATCTATTTAAATTATCGGTAAATCTTTTCTCTTTAAAAGGTTCTTTAAAATCATTCTTTAAAGCAGATGTAAAGTTTTCTATTTGAAGAATTCCATCATTTAATGTTCCTAGCCATAAATTTCCTTTAGAATCTAATTTTATGCTATTAAAATTATCATTGATAAAGATTTTTTTCTTTAATATAAACTCATTGTTTTTATTTAAAGAAAAAACAGCAAGACCATTATTAAGAGTTGATAGAAAATTTGTAGCATCGATTTTTACAATAAAATTAGAAGCTGTGATTTCTGACGAGAGAATTTTTTCAATTTTATTATCCGAAGAAACTTTGTAAAGAAAAAGACCTTCTGAGCTTGAAAAAATAATGTTTCCATTTTCTAATTCTAATGCTTTGTAAAACATTAGATTGCTAGAATACTTGGTTGAAGTAAATATTTTTTTTACTAATTTATAAGTTGCATCAAAAACTAAAACACCATTTCCTTCTGTAAGACAATAAATTAAACTGTTTTTTTTACTAATAAGGATTTTTCTAATAATTGGGCCATTTTCTTCGTCATTTGAGTCCTTATTAGTGTATGCTTTAAAAAAAGTTTCTCGTTCGGTGTTATAAATTGTTAAACCTTCGTCTGTGCCAATTAGTAGGTTTTTGTTTTTATCTTCAGAAATAGATCTTACTCTATTGCTTGTTAAAATGTCTAAGTCAATAGCATTTTTATAAGTAGTTAGTTTTATGCCGTCATATTTGTTAAGACCTTCATATGTTCCAATCCATAAAAACCCGTTAGAATCTTCAAAAACAGAAGAAACACCATTATGAGCTAAACCATTTGATATTGTTATTTTTTTTGCAAATGTTAGTTTAGATTCTTGAGCATAAATAGTGTGTATGCTTAGGTGTAAAAGCAGAAACAATATATTAAACTTTCTTATCATTAGGTTTTTTTAAGACTTATAATTGGACTAATATACTACAGTTTGTATTAATAAATAAGTAGTTGTACTAATGTGATAATTTTTAAAAAAGCATTTTAGATTTTGTTTTTATTAAAAAAAAATCAGAAAAAAAAAAGAAATAAATAGTAATGAGTTTACATATAACCAGTGCTAAAAAGTGATTAAAAATAATAGGTTAATAAATACAAATATAAATTTAAAAAAGTGTCTTGCAAATGCTTTAAAGTAAAAATAAGCGATTTTTAGCTTAAAAATATCAATAGGCTAAATAATTAAGATAAAATACTGCAAGTATGAGATAATTATAACAAAAATTGAAATCTTAAGATTTTGTTAATTTACATATCGATTTTAATGGTTCAAAATCTGTTAAAAAACTATTAAACTATTAAGATCTAGAAAATATTAATTTAAAAATTAAAGGTAATTAAATGAAAATTTTAAATTTATTATTAAAAAAACAGAAGGTTAATGGCTTGTTGTTGTTACTTCTATTAATGCTCAGTTTCACAACATTTGCACAGACGATAACAGTAAAAGGTACAGTTAGCGATATTGAAGATAAAATGCCGATTCCTGGTGTTTCTGTGGTTGTAAAGGGAACACAAAATGGTGTTTCTACAGATTTTGATGGAAACTATTCGATCAAAGCTAAATCTGGAGATATACTTATTTTTAGTTATTTAGGTATGAAGGAGAAAGCTATTAAAATTAAAGGACCTACTTTAAATGTGTCTATGGTAGCAGATGTACAAAGTTTAGAAGAAATTGTAGTAATTGGTTATGGAACTGTTAAAAAGAAAGAGTTAACTGGTGCTGTAGCAAGAGTTGATGCCGAGGCGCTAGAAAAAATTGTTACCTCAGATTTAGGAGCTGCTTTACAAGGGCAAATATCTGGAGTAAATATTGTTTCTTCATCTACACCAGGTGGAAGTGCAGAAATATTAATACGTGGTATTACTTCTGTAGGAGACGATAATACACCTCTATATGTAGTTGATGGAATTATACAAGATGGAGATCCTGGAATACCACCAAGTGAAATAGAAACTATAAATGTTTTAAAAGATGCAGCTTCTGCAGCTATTTATGGTGCACGTGGTGCTACAGGTGTAATTTTAATTACAACAAAAAAAGGTAAAGCTGGTACACTTAAAATTAGAATTAATGGTACTTCTGCTGTGCAAGTAAGAAATGCTGCGGTTCCATTAATGAATTCTACAGAGCAATTATATAGAGAAATAGTAACTCAAAGAAATACTACAACTACTTTAGATGAAGATTATAGTTCGTCTACATTGCGAAACCCATATTTATTGCAAAATAACACAGATTTAAATGATATTATTTTTAATGATTTTGCACAAACACATAACTATAATACAAGTATTTCTGGAGGAACAGAAGAAGTTGCATATAATGTTACTATGGGAATGTTTAAGCAAGATGGTTTACAGTTGAATTCTGCTTATGAGCGCTTTAATGTAAGATCTAATACAACTTATAATAAAGAGAAGTTTAGAGCTCAAACAAGTGTAGGTTTGTCTTTAGATAGAAGAGATATTCCAAGATCAAATCTGTTATCTCAAGCTATTGTTTATAGTCCATTACAAAATGGTTTAGACTTAGACGATTCATCAACCTTAGGAGATGATGGTGATGATGCTACGAGATTAACTTGGGTCGTAGAGAGTTTAAAGACAAAAGAATATTTAAAAACCTTAAGAGGTAACGCTTCTCTTAATCTTAATTATGATATAAATAAAAATTTTAGTTTAAGTGGTAATGTCGGAATAACGTATACAACTGCAAGAGGTAAAATAGATGTGCCTTATCAAGAAGTTATAAATTCTTCAACAGGAAACGCTCTTACTCAACCTACAAATAGTTATATTGAAGATAGTAGTAATGAAAGAGTTAATATTTATAGTGAAGTTGGTGCAAACTTTAAAAAAGAAATTCAAGATCATTCTTTAAATCTTGGGGTGTTTTTAACTGCTGAAAAAACAACTTTTGAACAATTTTCTGCTAGAAGAACAGAAAATACAAATCCTGATTTTAATGTTTTAGATAGTGCTACTGGTGAACAGTTGGTAAGTTCTGGTTTTGATTATACTACAACAAGGTTAAGTCAAATTGGTCGTTTACAGTATAGCTATAAAGGTAAGTATAATTTAAGTACTAGTATTCGTGTAGATCAAAGTTCTATTTTTGATGAAGATTTAAACTTAGGTGTTTTTCCTTCAATTGCTTTTGCATGGAATATTTCTGATGAAAACTTTTGGAAACCACTAAAAAGAACTGTTAATAGTTTAAAATTAAGACTTTCTCGTGGTACTGTTGGTAATGACCGTGCTACTCCTTATTCTTATCTTGGTACAGTAACATCTAATATTAACTATGTAGGTGATACAGGTAGCGAAGTACTTTTAAATGGTGCTACACAAACCTCTTTTGTAAATCCATTACTTAAATGGGAAACAAGTAAACAATTTAATTTAGGTGTAGACGCAGGTTTCTTTAAAAACAAACTTACCTTAAGTGCAGAGTACTATACAACAAATAAAGAAGATATGATATTTCCTATCTTTTTACCTACTTCTGTTGGAGGAGGTAACAATGCTCGAATTTATGCAAATGTTGGAAATATGACAAATGATGGAGTTGAATTGGCAGCAAGGTATAGACATCGAATAGGTAAACTTTGGTTTCAAATGTCAAGTACATTTGCTACTAATAGAAATGAAATTACAAAAATTAATGGAGATACAGATTCTTATCCTACAAATGATATAGGTTTAGTAGGTAGAGCTCAAAATCAATCTAGAGTAACCTACCATAAAGTAGGAAGAGAAGCTGGTGCATTTTATTTATGGAGAACAAACGGTATAGTAAATACTGAAGAAAAATTAGCAGAATATCAAAAAATAGATAGTAATGCTAAAATGGGAGATGTTATTTTTATAGATCAAAATGGTGATAATGAATTAGATGATGATGATAGAGTATATAGTGGAAGTGGTTTACCTAAATTCGAAATAGGATATAATTTTGCTTCAACATACAAAAATTTTGATTTTTCAATGAACTGGTACGCAGCTATTGGACACGAAATTATGAATGGGTTTAATGCATGGGCTTACGGCTTTGGAAGGCATAAAGATTTAATTTACCAATGGTCTGAAGCAAACCCAGAAACAAACATACCAGCTTATAGAGATGATATTAGAAATCATCGAAACTTTATTGGATATAGTGATTTATGGTTAGAAAATGGGTCTTACTTAAGATTAAAGCAAGTAACTTTAGGATATAGTTTACCAGATGAGGTAACCAAAAAATTGGGTATCGATAAATTGAGGATTTACCTTAGTAGTCAAAACCCATTAACATTTACTAACTACTCTGGATATAACCCAGAAGTTGGTGGAAATGTGTCTTCAAGAGGTTTAGATAAAGGAACTGGGCCAGTTTCTGTTCAGTATTTAGCAGGAATTAATTTCAATTTTTAATATCAAAATAATTATGAAAAATATATTTTTAAAAATAGTAATAGTAATTCTTACAGTAGGTGTTATAACCTCTTGTAGTGATGAGTTTTTAGATCAAAGCAATCCTAATGAAGTTGATGTAACTAATTATTGGAGAAATTTAGAAGAAACTCAGGCAGGGCTTCATGCAACCTATAAAATGTTATATAACCCTAGTACATTTAATATTATAGAAGAAATGCTAAGGTCAGATCTTGGGTATCCTAGTTTAGATAGACCTTTACCAGCATCACCAAATACCTTTTATATTCATACTTATACATCTACAACAGATGAAGTAAACGATAAGTGGCAAACTAATTATACAGGTATATTTAGAGCAAACCAGGTTATTGAAGCATTAGAGAGTCTAGAATCTGAAGGAGAGATTACAGAAGAAGATGTAGCTGATTGGACATCACAAATGGCACAGGCAAGGTTTTTTAGAGGGCTTTTTCATTATAATTTATACACAACTTACAATAAAGGAGCCATTATTATAAGAGATAAAGTGCCAACAAGTCTTGATGAATACAGTATGCCTTTATCAAATGCAGAAGATGTTTTAAAGTTTATTAGAGAAGACTTAGAGTTTGCTTATCAAAATTTATATAAAAATGGAGAATATCCAGATGGTGATATCTCTAAAGTAACAGCTGGTGCAGCAGGAGCATTATTAGGCGATTCTTATTTAAACGAACTAGATTACACTAGTGCAATGACTTATTATAATGATGTAGTAAACAATCATGGTTATCAATTAGAAACAGATTTAGAGAAAATGTTTACTACTGCTGGTGAGTTTAATAGTGAATCTATTTTTGAGATTAATTTTACAGCAGATAATGTAGATTTAAGTTATGGTCCTTGGGATGGAGAAACTGGTACAAATACGTATGCATTATATACTAGAGGTAATACTCAAAAAACCGCATCTAGTCCAGTTTGGGTTGCTTATGCATACAAAACAGAAGAAAAAGATCCTTTAGATCAAAGAAACTATTATATAGATCCACTTGATAATACTAAAAAAATAAGAAATGTATCTCTAAGAGCTTCTTCTATGTTAGCTGTAGTTGAAGATGTGCAAACTACATATTATCAAGTTCCAACTCACCTAGTTACTGCACCTCCATTTAATGGAGTAAAATGGGGTGGCTTTGGATGGTGGAAAAAATATTCCAATCATGATATTGTGGCTTTAGAATCAGATATACCAAATGGTGCTGCATATTCTGCAAAAAATGTAACTTTACTAAGATTGTCAGGAGTACTATTAAACTTAGCAGAATGTAAAATTAAAACAGGTGATGTTGATGGGGCTTTAACACTAATAAATAGTATTAGAAAAAGATGGGGATTAGTTTTATTAGGAAAGCCTAATGGTGATACAGCTTATACGTATGATAAAGAGGATACAGATGCAGAGTATACAGCAGATGAATTGATGCAACGTTTTATGAGAGTTGAAAAACCATTAGAAATGGGAGCAGAAGGTCATGCAGCTAGATGGTTAGATTTTCAAAGATGGAAAAAATCTGATAATTATGGTTTTGGTGACCGTTTAAAAGAGTTAGAGGCATTAACACTTTACGGAGTTAATTACGATTATATTGATGAGAACGGAGCAATAAAAACGAAAGGAAATGCACCTTCAGTATCAGAAGATAGCTCTAACGCAGTGGTTACTGTAGATTATGAATATGATTTATCTGCTAGTAATTATAGTGAAGATAAACATGGTTATTACCCAATTCCTTCTAGAGAAGTAGAATCTAATAATAAAATTGATTAAAAAATCAAAAAATTATTCTAAAACAACAACAATGAAAAAATATATAATAAAAACGCTTCTACTAAGTTTATTGGTTTTAGTAGGTTGTAATGAAAAATATGCAGATTATACAGCACCGGGAGAAATTAATGATACCTCTTGGATTATTGGTTTTGATCAAAATAAATCAGCAGAAAATGCCTATTTGATTAATATTGATACCTATATTTCTTTTTTAGATTTATCTCAAGGTTATATAGATCATGAATGGCAAATAGAAGAAGGTAATAAGTTTTTAGAAGAAGGGTTTACTAAAAATGATTCTTTACCATTATTTATAAAAAATGATGAAATTACTACTTCGGATGAGAAAGCCCATGTGTTTTTTAGAAAAAAAGGATTAAACACAGTTAGACTTTACAATACTTTTTCTAGTCCAGTAACTAGAGAAACTAGTTTAGGAACCTATACATCAAAAAAAGTTGGAGACCTTTATGTAGTAGATACTACTTTTACTTTTGATGTTTTTGGTTACATAGAACCAGCATTTAGAATTTTACAAGACGGTGTTGTTAAGTTAGAAGTTTCTGCCGAAGACATGCCTAGTTTAGATAATGAAGCAGAATGGCCTGTTGTAGAAGTTAAGGCGGCAACCTCATTAACTTACGAAGATTTAACGGTAGAAGGTAGACCAAATTCAAGAAAATGGAATATTCCAGACGGAACTCCAGCAACTAGTAATGGAGAATCTGCTATAATTAAATTCTTTAGATTAGGAACTTATAATGCAGGTACAATTACCTCTAATAGATTTGGTTCATTTCCTACTGCATCCGCAGAAAAAATTATTCCTTTAAAAGTTAAAGTAATACAATCAGATTTACCTTTTGAAATTAATGGGCAAATTAAAGAAGCAGAAGATGAGGTTTTAAGTTTTCAAGTTACAGGAGAAATTGAAGATTTTACAGGTCAAGAAAGTTTCTTTACAGTAAATGTAAAAAATGAAGGTTTTGATCAAAACATAGCAGTAAGTCAAGCTAAAAGAAGCGATTCTGACGGAACCTATATAGAACTAAAACTAAGTGAGTCAATATATAATTCAGATGTAATAACAGTTAATTATTCAGGTGGTTCTATTCAATCTACAGATGAAAGAATTTTGGCAGATTTTACAGCACCAATAACGGTAGTACCTCATTTTGGAAATAATGTTTTACCAGGAAACGGTTGGGCAAGTTTTGAAACTCCAAATGGAGCTATTAACAATGCATTTGCACAAGATTATTTTATTGGAAATGTAAATAAAATAGATGGAAGTGATACTGAAGGCTATTATATGAGAGATACAAGTAAATCTTACTTAGGTGATGCATCTATGAAATTTGAATCTACAGATGCAAATCCACTACCAAGTATTAATCTTTGGGGATTTGCTTTCTCTAAACCAGATCCAATAAAAGCAGGAACTTACAAAATGTCTTACAGAGTTTGGTTAGAAGAAGGTAATACACTTAAAGCTATTAGAACAGAAATTAATAAACCTAATTTTTTACAACAAGTTTGGGATATAGAAAATACACCAAGAGGTAGCTGGCAGTTAATTACTAACACACTTGTTTTACCAGATGATGTTACAGAAACCAATTCTAGATGGGCGTTTAGAGTACATCCTCAACTAAATGTTGGAGTAACAGGAGCACAAAAAATGTATATAGATGATTTTTCTTTAATAGAAATTGAAGAAAGACCTTAACAGTAAAAATAAAACATACAATGAAAAAAATAATAAAATTTATAGCTGTGTTCGCAATGATTTTTGCATTGACTTCTTGCGAAGAAGAAAGTAATTTTAAAGAATCAGAAATTGCTTTAACCCCTGTTTATAGTATTACAGACATAACAGGAACAAATGCAGCTTTTAAAATTAATTTTTACAAAGAAATAGATTTACTTACAGAATACTCTACTGTAGATAAATTAATTAGTTACATACCTTCTGGCTATGTAGATAATTCAACTTCTGATGATTATATTATAGAAGCTACAGTAATAAAAGAAAGAACTGTTACTGTTGATGACGAAGAGACGATAGAACCTTATACGGCTAAATACACTGTAAATGCTTCCAAAATAACAGGAGATGGAACTATGGTTGTTTTGTCTACTTATCAAGATGCTGAAACATCTACTAACTCATATATAATTAAAGTTTCTGAAGACCAAGTGTATAATTAGTCTTAGATTCTGATGAACTAAAAGGGATTATATGAATATGTAATCTCTTTTTAGTTTTTTATAAAAGTTATCTTATAATCATTTATTGTAGTTTATTATCAATAAAAAATGGTTTTTAAAACCATATATAGGTAATATTTGATGTATTTAAGATAATATAAGACGAAATAAAAGGACCCTAAATTAGTAATTTTATCAACTATAGATAGGTGTCATTAAATAGATAACTTACAAAATTAAATATTAAAGAAAAGTACTATGACAATTGATAAAATAGAAGCATTTGTATTAAAAGATAAACTATCTAATAGTTTCTTCTTTTCACAATGGGAATATTCAGAAAGATGTATTTGTCTTGTAAAAGTTACAGCTTCAAATGGTCAACATGGTTGGGGAGAAGCTTATGGTCCTGCTTCAATGGTTCAAGCTGGTATTAAATTATTAGAGACCACAGTTCTTGGAGAAAATCCTTTAGAAAATGAAGTAATTTGGAACAAAATGTATAGAAAAACATTAGATTTTTCTAGACGTGGCGTTTATATGGCTTCTGTAAGTGCAATAGATATTGCGCTTTGGGATTTAAAAGGGAAAATTTTAGGTTTACCAGTATCAACATTATTAGGTGGAGCTCATAGAAAAAAAATAAAACCATATGCAACAGGTTTATACTTTACTAATCATGATAATTTTTCTGATGGTTTTGTAGAAGAAGCTAAGTTGTATGTTTCTCAGGGTTTTAAAGCCATGAAAATGAAAGTTGGTTTAGGTATTAAAGCAGATGTTGCTAATGTAAAATTAATTAGAGAAACCATTGGTCCAGATATAGCTTTAATGGTAGACTCTAATCATGCTTATACTTTTAGAGAAGCTGTAGAACTTTCTAATAAAATAGAAAAATATGATATTGGTTGGTTCGAAGAGCCAATCTCACCAGAGTTTTATGAACAATATAAAGAGTTAAGAACAAAAACAACAATCCCTATTGCTGGTGGAGAATGTGAATATTTACGATTTGGGTTTAATGAATTAATAAAAAATAAATCTGTAGATATTTTACAACCAGATATTTGCGCATGTGGTGGTTTGACAGAAGCAAAAAGAATTGCAGCTTTGGCGAGTACAAATGGTGTAGATTTAATACCTCATACTTGGGGCACATCAATTAGCTTACATGTTGCTTTACATTTTATATCAAATATAGAATCTGTTCCTGGAAGAATGTATCAACCAGACTTTTTAATGGAATTTGATCAAACAGAAAATGGTCTTAGAGACAATTTAACATTTCCTAAATTAGCAATGAAAGATGGAATGTTAGACGTGCCAAACAGACCTGGTTTAGGGATTGATGTAGATGAAGAAGTGTTGCGTAAGTATGTGGTTTATGAGCAGACAAAACAAGATATAATTGAAAAAATATTAAAATAAAAACTAATGAAGACTAAAAACTTCGGATATAAAAAATTATACATCGACGGTCAGTTGGTTGATGCAGAAAGTGGAGAAAGAGAAGATATTATTTGTCCTGCAACTGGAGAAGTAATTGCTCAAATTGCAAAAGCTGGTAAAGCAGATGCAGAAAAAGCATTACTTTCTTCTCAAAAAGGGTTTAAATATTGGTCTAAACTTTCTTTATCAGAAAGAACAGAATGGATGCTTAAACTTCGTGATGCTATTTTAGAAAAAGAAGATGAGTTAAGAAGTGCAATGATTCATGAAATGGGTAAAACCTATGCAGGATCTGAGGAAGATATTTTAAGACTTACAGAAGCTTTAGAATGGTATCCTAATGCAATGAAAAACTTAAGAGAAGAGCAAATTCCAGATTATGAAGGAACTCACACTCATAAAATGATTTCTAAACCAGCAGGTGTTGCAATTGCTTATTTAGCATGGAATTTTCCGTTGTTAAATGTTGGTTATAAAATTGGTCCAGCATTAGCGTCTGGTTGTTCTTTAATTATTAAGCCTTCAACTTTGTCGCCTTTATCAACATATATGGTTGGCGAAATTTTAGAAAGCATTAATTTTCCTGCAGGAGTTGTTACTATTTTAGCGGGTTCTAGTAGAGAAGTGGCAACACCAATGACTACAAGTAAAATACCGGCTGTAATTACAATGATTGGTTCTACTCAAACAGGTCAAAGAATTATTGCTGATAGTACAACATCTATCAAAAAATTAGGAATGGAATTAGGTGGAAATGCACCTTTTATTGTTTTTGAAGATGCAGATTTTGATACAGCTTTAGACCTTGCTATTGGTTTAAAATTTGGTAATACAGGTCAAATTTGTGTTGCCGCAAACAGAATTTTTGTTCATAAAAATATTTATGATAAATTCTTAAAAGCTTATGTAAAAAGAGCATCAGAATTAAAAATTGGTTTTGGAACAAAAGAAAATCAAGACGTTTTTATGGGGCCTCTGGCTTCTAGAGATGCTAGAGATAGAATGTTTGAATTAATTGAAGATGCAGTTAGTAAAGGAGCAAAATTAGAATATGGAGGCAAAATTCCAGAAGGTTTACCTGAAGGAGGAAACTGGTTTCAACCAACAATTGTATCTGGGATAAAAACAGATATGAAATTATTTAGAGAAGAAACTTTTGGCCCAGTTGCAGCTGTAATGCCTTTTGATACTGATGATGAGGTTTTAGAATTAGCAAATGATACAGAGTTTGGTTTAGCTTCTTATCTTTTTACAAATAATAATAAGAGAATAGAACGTTTTACAGAGGATTTAGAATTTGGAGAAATACAGATAAATGGTGTAAAATATGCTATTTATTTACCACATGGTGGATTTAAAAATAGTGGAATAGGGCATGATTGTTCTCATTTAGCACTAGAAGATTATTTAGTTAAAAAACGTGTTACTTCAGCATTATAAATTATGGCAAAAAACCTATTAAAAAATAGTTTAAAAGAAGGTGAAACTTTATATGGCCCTTTTTGTAAAATACAAGATCCAGCAATTGTAGAAATTGCTGCCTTAAGTGGTTTCGATTTTGTTATTATTGATATGGAACATGGCCCTTATAGTATAGAATCTTTGCAAAATATGATTAGAGCTGCAGAAGCTAGAGGAATTACGCCTGTTGTTAGAGTTACAGAAAATTCTGAAACTTTAATTCTTAGAACTTTAGATGTTGGAGCAAAATGCATTCAAGTTCCTCAAATATGTACAAAAGCAGATGCAGATAGATTAGTAAAATCTACTAAGTTTTATCCGAAAGGAGAAAGAGGAATGTGTCGTTATGTAAGAGCTGCAGAATATACAAATATTAATGCAGTGGATCATTTTGGTAAAGCCAATAATGATATTACTACTATTATTCATATAGAAGGTATGGAAGGTATTAATAATTTAGAAGAAATTGTACGAGTTGATGGTATTGATGTGATCTTTTTAGGTCCTTATGATTTGTCTCAATCGTGTGGAGTTCCTGGTGATGTTAATAATCCTATGGTAGTTGATGCTATGAAAGGTGCTGTAGAAACTGCTAAGAAGTATGGTAAGTTTGTAGGTACGTTTACAGAAACTCCAGAAAAAGCAAAAATGTGGAAAGATATTGGAGTTCAATATATTTCTTATGCTGTAGATGTTGGTTTAGTAATGAATACTTTTAAAGAAATTACAACACAATTAAAAGAAATAGTTTAACTATTATATAACTAATTTTAAAAACCTATAAGCAGCATGTTTATAGGTTTTTTTATTGTTTATAATATCCTTTTCTGTAACTAGCCTGAATTAATAAGAATAAGATGATAATCTTCTTGATTGTCATACATCTTAATGGATGATAATAAATTTAGGTCAAAGAATTAGGTTAATACTAAATGTATTTAACCTGTAAAAATAGCATTAAGCTAAAATTAGTAATCGTTAAATTTTAAGTAAAAAAAAGCTAACAAATTTTAATTTGCTAGCTTTTTCAGTAAGTATTTTTTAGGGATATTTATTTTTTTAATTCTTAATTAATTTTTTAGTAGAAACACCTTTGTCAGAAGATATTTTAACTAAATAAACAGATGTACTTAAAGAAGAAACATCAACTGAATTTTTAGTAGATGATAAAACTCTTTTACCTAATAAGTTAAATATTTCAACTTTTTTAAGAGTTTCTTTAGTATTAATAGTTAAAACATCATTTACTGGATTTGGAGACATAGAAAAATGAAAATTATTAAAACCTTTTGTAGATAATACAGCACCATTTTTAGTTATTGTTAAACTATTTTGATAAAGTGCATTAATTGTGCTATTTCCTTTTGTATAAAAACCTAATGCCCAATTAAAAAAATAAGCGCCACTACCAGTTAAAGCATCATAAATTTCTTGTTTAATACCAGTACTTGTTTCTGTAGTAGAAGCAACACTAGAACCTATATTTGTTAATCTTGCAGATTTTGTAGTAGAAGCAGCATCATCGCCTAAAGTATATTCAAAAATAATTTCATAAGCTGCTTTATCAGCAGTAGATATACTAGGATTAGTTGCAAAACTAGATCCTCCAGAACTAGTCAACTCAACAGAACCAGTTTGTACAGATTTAAATAAAACACCATCTCTTAATTGTCCTAAATCAGAACTTGCAGGAGCATTGTTAGGAGATAATCCAGATACAAACATATTAACATCACCGGCAGCAGTTCCAAATGTTTCATCAGTATTAAAAGGTTGGTCATCATTACCAACTCTATAAACGGTTCTAATAGTTATTACATCACCAGAAGCACCAGTAATAGGAGTACTACTTAATAATGAGTAAGCGAAATTTGCACCAGTACTAATTAAATCAGCATCAGCATTACTTACCCAAGTACTTGCATTATTAAAATGACCTGCTAACCAATCTGCATGTGCATTTAAATCTGCAACAACTCCTGCATCATCATAAGACGCCTCATCAAACGTTGAATTATAAATTGTAGTTTGTGCGCTTATTGAAGCAACAAACAAAAATGATATTAATAATGTAAAGTAAATTTTTTTCATAATTAGTTAAGTTTAAAGTTTATATTATTTTTATAAAATTACACACATAATCAAGTTAATTCTTCCTTGAAATTACCTTTCACTTGCACGGGTTTATCATATTAGTTCATTTAAATAAAGTCAAATAGGTATAATTACTGATGAAATTTTCTAAAATTAATAGTAAAAAACAACAGTTGTTTTTTGAAAATATGCCAAAAGTAAATTTAGTATCATATTTGTCATATCTGATAAATTAGTTTGTAATTTGATTATTTAAATGTGAGGTAAAATTTTTTAAATAAAATTTTAAGACTAAAAAAACAAATTTTCAGGCTTCAAAAAAGTAGAAAATGTTTCACTTATAATGTAAATAAAATTTAAAATACTACTAATAATTGAGAGTAATAGTTTAGTTATCAGATTAAAATTTAAAATTAAATGTTTCTAAAATTTGATTCAATAAAAAAAAAACCTCATTTTTGTTTAGAACTATTAAATAAAGTTAAAAAATTACAATAAATGAAAAAGAAAGTATTTGTGTCTGGTTGTTTTGATATGTTACATAGTGGTCATATCGCATTTTTTAAAGAAGCTTCTACTTATGGAGATTTATATGTAGGTATAGGTTCTGATGCCACTGTGCACGAATTAAAAGGGCGTCATACTATAAATTCTGAACAAGAAAGAATTTATATGATTAATGCAATTAAGTATGTGAAAAATGCTTTTGTAAACTCTGGTTCTGGAATGTTAGATTTTAAAGAAGATCTAGAAAACTTAAAACCAGATTATTTTATTGTAAATGAAGATGGTTTTTCTCCTGCAAAAGTAGAATTATGTGACGAACTAAATATCGAGTTAAAAAACTTGAAAAGAATTCCAGATGCAGGTTTACCAGAAAGATCAACAACATCATTAAGAACAGGTGGAATTTGTAGTTTGCCTTACAGAATAGATTTGGGTGGTACTTGGGTAGATCAACCTTACGTTTCTAAATATCATCCAGGTTGGGCAATAACACTTTCTTTAGAACCAATTGTAGAATATAATGAACGTTGTGGAATGTCTACTTCAACAAGAAATGCAGCAAAAAAAATATGGCCTCATTTTTTACCATTAGATAAACCACAAAAATTAGCAGAAATACTTTTTAAGTTTGAAAACACTCCAGGTTCTGAGATGGTTTCTGGCGCTCAAGATGCAATAGGTATTTGTATGCCTGGGCTTGTTAGGCATTATTATAGCGATGGTTATTGGCCAACAAAATTCGAATCTGTACATGATGAATCTATTCTTGGTTGGTTAGAAGAACATATTCAAATGGTACTTTTATGGCCTAGAGAACAAGGTTTAGATTTATTAGGTGAAACTTATATTAATGAAGAAAATGTAAAATCTTTAGCCAATGCTTCTGAGGAGGTTTGGGAAGCAATACAAAACAAAGATTTAGAAAAGTTTTCTGAAGCATTTTTAAAGTCTTTTAATGCGCAAGTAAAAATGTTTCCAGCAATGGTTAACGATAGAATTCTTAAAGAGATTGAAAAGTATAAAGAAAAAGCACTTGCTTGGAAATTAGCAGGAGCTGGAGGAGCAGGATACTTAATTTTAGTTTCAGATAAACCTATTGAAGGTGCCATGAAAATAAAAGTGAGAAGAAAAGAAGCTTTATAGTTCTAACACTTAAAAAAAACCTTTTTTGTTTTTTTGTTGAAATCAAAGAAACAAAAAGGGTAATAATGTTAACAATGAAACTCTTACTATTAAATTAAATACTATTTAATCTTCTATAATAGTATAATCAAAAAATATGGTAGCATAAGCTTCGGCGCTACCAATATCTTCTATTTCGAATTTTAATTCATCATTAATATAAATTTGAGCATTTAAACTATAAGGTAAACCATTATTTCTATATGCATTTCCTTGAATTTCTGAGTAACTGTAATCTGGAAGTGAAATAATTATTGGTTCTTGATTTCCACTGCTGTCATACGTAAATTGTCTAGGTCCGTATAAATCTGTATTCGTCTCAAAATCGTGATATGAAACTACTATTTCATCAAATTCGGGTCTATCAGTAGATAGAATAATTTCTACATTTTTAGGAACAATTGGGGTAGTTTCTGTCTCAGTTGTACTTGTTGTAGTACAAGAAATAGTAACTAATATGATAAGTATGGTTATTATTTTTTTCATAACATTATATTTGTCAAAAACTATTTATACAAAGTTAGTGAAATTAGAATTCCTTAAAGAATTATCTAACAAAAATACCCATTCGATTACAAATAAACATGTTATGAAACCATTTAAATTTAAAGAGTTTTCTGTTCATCAAGATAAAACGGCTATGAAAATTGGTACAGATGGAGTTTTATTAGGTGCTTGGAGCTCTGTTGATGATTATTTAGATACGATTTTAGATATTGGTGCAGGTACAGGAATTATCTCTTTAATGTTAGCACAACGTTCTGATGCTATGACGATTGATGCTGTTGAGGTTGATGAAAATGCGTATGAACAAACGGTAGAAAATTTTGAGCAATCTGACTGGGCAGATCGATTGTATTGTTACAATGCTAATTTTCAAGAATTTGCTGATGAAATTGCAGATGAAGAAGAAATATACGATTTAATTATTTCGAATCCTCCATTTTATACTGATGACTTTGAATCTGATAATAGAGCTAGAAATAAGGCCAGGTTTACTTCTGCATTGTCTTTTGAAGAATTACTTGCTGGAGTTGTGAAAATTCTTTCTTCGGATGGTAAATTCGCAGTAATCATCCCTTTTAAGGAAGAAGAAAATTTTGTAAATTTAGCAAAGTCGAAAGGGTTATTTTTTAATAGAGTTTGTCATGTTCAAGGCAATCCTACATCAGAAATAAAAAGAAGTTTAATGGAATTTTCTTTTCATCCATCAGAAATAAAAAAAGAACATTTAATTATTGAAATTGAACGTCATCAATACACAAAAGAATATATAAATTTAACCAAGGATTTTTATTTAAAAATGTAATTTTCTTGTTCAAATCTGCCTAAAAATAAGCTTTACCCAACTACATTATTAGGATTATAACCTAAATATTCCACATTCCTTTCTGTAAATTTAACTCCGTGGTTTTCTAATTCTTTCAAAATTGGTTCATATACTTCTTTGGATATTGGCAACTGAACTCCTGGTTTTTTAATTTCTCCTTTTAAGATTTTTAAAGCTGCAATTGCAACAGGTAAACCCACTGTTTTTGCCATCGCTGTATACGTTTGATTTTCGCCTAAAACGACCAAACTACTCTCAATTTGATATTTTTCTCCATTAAGTTCATAGCCAAATAAATGTTGCATTACAATCATGTCTTTATCGTTTTCTTGTAAAGTCCAAGAATCTTCTAAAACCTTTTGAAGCATTTTAGCCGGAGTTGCATTTGTAAGTCCAATTTTTTTCTTCGGATTAAAAATATCGAGTTCAACTAATTTTTCCCACATAATATCGTCTTGATCAATTTTTAAATAAGAACGAAGTTTTAACTCAACAGAATCCGAAGGAGAATATGCTAAAAATAAGTTCACAAAATCACGATAACTCATGTTTTTAGAATCTTCAATTGTATAGGAATCGTCCGTCATTCCTAATTGAACAAAAATATTCCAAGCTCTAGAAAAACCAACTTTTCTAATCGTACCTCTGTACATTGTTGGTATGTTGTCTAGTCCATAAACACTTCTGTATTTTAAAGAATCTCTGTTTGCATAGGCTTCAAATTTACCAGTTCCATGAACGTTTAAAAACTCAGTTCTTCTAAATAATTTATGATACGGAATATATTTATACGTGCCTTCTTGTTTAAACATTGCAGCGCCACCTTGACCCGCCAAAACTACATTTCTTGGGTTCCAAGTAAATTTATAATTCCATAAATTAGTGTCACTTTCTGGCGCAACTAAACCACCACAAAACGATTCAAATAATAACATTTTTGCCTTTTTTTCTCTAATTCTATCAATAATTTGCATGGCACTCATGTGATCTAAACCAGGATCTAAACCAATTTCATTCATAAAAATTAATCCTTTTTCTTTGGCAGCTTTATCCAATTTTTTCATTTCTTCGGATATATAGGAAGCTGTAACCAAATGCTTTTCAAATTTGATACAATCTTTGGCAACTTCTATATGAAAACGAGCTGGTAACATAGAAATTACGACATCAGAATTTTTAATTTCATTTTCACGTTGTTGTGCATCAAAAATATCTAAAGTAATTGCTTTTCCATTTTTATGATTATTGATTAATTTTAAAGCGTTTTCTGTAGAAATATCAGCAATTGTTACTTGTAAGTTTTCTTTATCAGATGTGTCTAATAAATATTTAATTAAAGAAGAACTCGATTTTCCTGCGCCAATTATCAATATGTTTTTCATAAAATAAAGATGTATTTTTGTATAATTACGAAGATACTTTAATTGTTTGAAATTTAACAAAAATCAATATAAATGTTTAAAAATTTAATTGTTACCTGTTTTTTAGGAATGTTAGCCATAATTTTAGGAGCTTTTGGTGCGCATGCCTTAAAAGAAATACTAACTTCAGATCAATTATTAAGCTTTGAAACTGCTGTGCGTTATCAAATGTATCACGTAATTGTATTGTTATTTGTAAATACTTTTGACGGGTTTTCAATCAAACAAAAAAATAGAATTAGTTATATTTTCTTCTTAGGAATTTTGTTTTTCTCCGGATCAATTTACCTCATTCAACTTACTGCTATTACAGCAAAATCAATTTGGTTTATAACACCTTTAGGAGGTTTATTTTTTATAGTAGGATGGCTGTCAATGATTGTGATATTCGTAAATAAAATTAGAGAATAGGTAAAATAATAATAATTTTCACTAAAATATACGTCTATTTTAAATTATTGTTTAGTTTTGTCTGATTAATAACTACTAAATAAATTGATATGTTAGGTACAAGTACGAAATCGATTTCGTTAAATAATCTAGGAATTAAAAATGCAACAATTCGTTATCAGTTATCATCAAACGAATTACATGAAGAAACTATTAAAAAGAAACAAGGAGTTTTGTCTTCTTTAGGAGCAATTGCTGTTAATACAGGTGAGTTTACTGGGCGCTCGCCTTTAGATCGTTTTATTGTAAAAGATGAAATTACAAAAGATGAAGTTTGGTGGAGCAAGATAAATTTACCTTTTAAAGAAGATAAATTTGATAAACTCTATGATAAAGTAGTTAATTATTTATCAGAAAAAGAGATATTTGTTAGAGATTCTTATGCTTGTGCCGATGAAAAATACAAACTAAATATTAGAGTTGTAAATGAATTTCCTTGGAGTAATATGTTTGCCTATAACATGTTTTTAAGGCCAACAGAAGAAGAATTAAAAGATTTTTCGCCTGAATGGACTGTAATTAATGCGCCAGGTTTTATGGCGGATGCTGCAATAGATGGAACACGCCAGCATAATTTTGCAATCTTAAATTTTACTAAAAAAATAGCCTTAATTGGCGGAACAGGTTATACCGGAGAAATCAAAAAAGGAATTTTTTCTGCATTAAACTTTATACTTCCAATGTTTAAAAATACAATGCCAATGCATTGTTCTGCAAACGTTGGTAAAGAAGGCGATACTGCTATTTTCTTTGGATTATCAGGAACAGGAAAAACCACGTTGTCTACAGATCCAAACAGAAGTTTAATTGGCGATGATGAACATGGTTGGACTGCAGAAAATACCGTTTTTAATTTTGAAGGTGGTTGTTATGCAAAAGTGATTAATTTATCAGCAGAACAAGAACCAGAAATTTATGCAGCAATTAAAAAAGGAGCCATCTTAGAAAATGTTGTGATGGATAAAAATGGCGTTGTAGATTTTGCAGATACTTCAATTACGCCAAACACAAGAGTAAGTTATCCAATTTATCATATAGATAATATTCAAGTGCCATCAATAGGTAAAAATCCAAAAAATATTTTCTTTTTAACTGCGGATGCATTTGGCGTTTTACCACCAATTTCTAAGTTAACTCCAGCACAAGCAGCCTATCATTTTATATCTGGTTATACAGCAAAAGTTGCAGGAACAGAAGCCGGAGTTACAGAACCTGTGCCAAGTTTTTCGGCATGTTTTGGCGCGCCTTTTATGCCTTTGCATCCAACGAGATACGCAGAAATGTTAAGTAAAAAAATGAAAGATGCTGGTGTAAATGTTTGGCTAGTAAATACAGGTTGGTCTGGTGGTAAATATGGCGTTGGTAGAAGAATGCCTTTAAGATATACACGAGCAATGATTACAGCAGTTTTAAATGGTAGTTTAGGCGATTATACGTACGAAGATTATCATATTCACTCTGTATTTGGAGTTGCGCAACCAAGAACTTGTCCTGGAGTTCCAACGGAATTATTAAGTCCGAGATCTACTTGGAATAACGATGAAGCTTATTATAAAACAGCATTTCAATTATCGAATGCATTTAGAGTGAATTTTAAACAATTTGAAGAATTTGCAAACGAAGAAATTCGTAGAGGAGGTCCACAACGTTATGCATTATAGATAAATATTTAGTTGAAGAAAAGCATCCAAATTTGGATGCTTTTTTTATGAAATAAGAACAATTTATTTTGATAAGACTTTTTAAACTTAAATATTAAATTCAATGATTTTGTTTTATACTGATTAAGGAATGTAAAATAAATCCATAAAAATTTTAATTTACTATAATTAAGTCTTAAAATTACATTCATTTAAGAAGTAAGTTATGATAAAGACTGATGTTTGTATTATTGGCGCTGGTCCTTCAGGAACGAGTACTTCTATAATGCTGTCTAAACTTAAAATTAAACATTATATAGTTGATAAAGCAACTTTTCCGCGTGATAAAACTTGTGGAGATGGGTTAATTTTGTATGCTTATAAATCATTACTAGCGCTAGGTTTGTTAGATAAGTTTGTGGCGCATCCAAAGTTTATTCATAGTAAAAAGATTAATCTACACATAAAAAATAATCTAAAGCTTCAATTTAAAGAAAGTGAAGATAGAAATATGGTTATTTCTTATGGAAAACGTATTGATTTTGATTGTTTTTTAGTCAATGAATTATCGAAAGAATATGCAACTTGTGAGTTTGGAAGTGGCGTTAAAAATCTAGAAGAAACATCCGAAGGAATTATTGTAACACTTAAAAACGGAAAACAAATTATTGCAAAAATTGTTGTTGGAGCAGATGGAATACAATCAATAGTTTCTAAGAAATTAGCAGGTTTTAGTTCTGATAAAAAGAAGATGTCTACATTTATTAGTGCTTATTTTAGTAATGTTAAAATGCCATCAAATAATGAAGCTGAAATACGTTTGCATTATAATAAAATGCCTTTGTTTTTCTATGTTTTTCCGTTGCCAAATAATGAAGTAAATGTAACTTTAGGTGGTAATACACAAAAAATTTTAGATAATAATATCAATTTGAAAGTAGAAATTGAATCAGTTATTAAAAATCATTCAAAAGTTGCACCAAAATTTATTGATGGAAAACAAATAAGTTCTTGGCGAGGTTGGGGAATTCCTTATCACTTTGAAAGACAAAAGGTTTGTGGGAGTAGATTTCTATTGGTTGGTGATGCAGCTGGTTTAGCAAATTCTTTTTATAAAGAAGGAGTGGGGACAGGAATGATGTCTGGCATTATTTGTGCTAAAAAGATTGCATCTTGCTTAAAAGAAAATAATTTTTCTGATTCGTTTATGTCATCCTATAAAAAAGATTTAGATAAAGAATTTGGAAAATTACTAAGATTTAGTGAGTTTGCTTTAAAGGTTGCTAGGTTTAAATCAGTTTTTGTAGGAATCGCAAAAATCAGTAAGAATATTGTTGAAAAAAGAGCTTTTAATATTATCAGAAAAAGAAGTTATTAAATAATTTTTTCATCAAGTTTAGTAGAAAATTAATCAGAAGAAATAAGAAGATTAGAAGGGTTTTATCTTTCTGTATTTTAGAGCAATTTTCTTTTTAGGTAAAAATTCTAATTTTGATCTTCTTTTGTATTTGAGTTAATAATAACATTTATAGAGTTAAGCTTAGCGTTATTAATAGCCTAACTTTGTGTAAGTGAAAAACACTTATTTAGTTTAACTTTAAAATATATAAAACATGAGCAAGAGTAGCAATACAGTAGTAGGATTATTAGCAGGAACAGTAATAGGAGCAACTTTAGGAATTTTATTTGCACCAGATAAAGGAGTAAAAACAAGACAAAAAATTTCTGATGAAGCTTTAAGCGTTAAAGATAAGTTAGTAGAAACTGCAACAGATTTAAAAGAGAAAGTTTCTTCAACTGTTTCTGATAAAAAAGAAACATTAGATGATCAATTAGAAGAAGTAGTTTCTAATGTAAGTCATAAAGCAGAAGATGTTATTTCAACTTTAGAGAAGAAATTAAAAGAGCTTAAAGAGAAAAATAAAAAATTACAAAAATCATAATAGTATATGAGCATATTTGATAATTTAAAAGATTCTGCGGATAAAGGAACAGATGCAAGTAAGCAATTTGTTACTAAAACTTTCGAGCATACAAAGCTTAAGGCTTTTCAAGTAACAGCATTAACTCTAAGTATAATTGTCAAACTTTTTATTATTGGAAGTTTGGCAGTTTTAGGGTTTATATTTCTAGCAGTTTCTTCTGCAATAGCATTAGGAGAATACTTTGATAATATTGCTTTTGGATATTTATTTGTAGGGTTATTTTTCTTGATTATTTCTTTATTTCTTTATTTTTTTAGAAAGTATTTTGATAAAAAAGTAATTACTAATGTGTCAAAAATATTTTTTGATTAATAAAAAATAACTTTAAAAAGTATAAAATGAAAGCATATAAAAGTTTCGAAGAAATAAATAGAGATTTAAAGCAATTGTCGCTCGAAAGACAAATAGCTTTAGAAGAACTTAAAATGGTGAAAAATGATTTTGAAGAAAGTTTAAAACCTTTAAGTATTGCAAGAAATGTTCTTACAGCAATAGGTAAGTTTGGCACTTTAATGTTTATAAAGAAAATTATTAAATAATTATTTGTTGATAAGGGACCTAAACTTTTTACGGTGTTTAAACAACACTTAATAATTTTTTCTTAAATCCGTTTGGCGTAATTCCATATTTTTCTCTAAAAATTTTAGAGAAATAACTTCTACTGCTAAAACCAATACTATAAACTATTTGAGATATATTTAAATCAGTATTTTTTAACATATCTCTTGCAGATTCTAAGCGAATATGTCTAATATATTCGGTGACAGTTCTGTTGTATAAAAACTTAAATCCGTCTTGTAATTTTGCTTGCGTTAATCCAGAATCTAAAGAAAGATCCTCTAAAGTATAATTTTTAGCAGGATTTTTTACAATTCTACTTGCAAATTTACGTACTATTTTTAACTCTTCTTTTGCTAAAGAAGTTGGTAAAGGCACACCTTCTAAAAGTCTATTATGTTGTTGAATGTGTAAAGACAAAATTTCATAAACTAGAGCTTCAATTTTAAGAACGCGTAACATTCCTTTTCCTCTTATTTTTTTTAACCTTTTAATATGATCTGCCATTTTAAGGTTTAAAGTACCAAAATGAGAAAACCTATTATTATGATCTGTGTCTACAAAAACTTCATAGAGTTTATCATTAAGCGTAGATACTTTTGTGGTTCTTTTCTTTAAAAAATGTTTTCTAACTATTTGGATAACATTTATTTCTAGAGCTTCATTTTTAGGAAAATTAATGTAATTATATCCGCCAGTTTTATTTGTAAATATTAATGATTGAAATTGATCAACATTCTTTTCTTCATTTTGAAAACCAAATCGATGTTTTAAAGAACCGATTGAAGGGTAAATAAAACGAATAGGATTAAATTGATCGTGTGCTTTTATTTTTAAAATTAGTTTTTTACGAAAAGTAATATCAAAATCTAATAAATTTACGCCCCAATCAAAAGGAGTATATTTTATTTTTCCAACGGCGTTTTCATTATCAATAATTAATGTAAACTCGCTCCAATGTTCTTCAATTTTGCCTCCAATAGCTTCCTTAATTTGCTCAATAGTATCTTTTGGGCTATCAGCAATTATTTCAATCTCAATCATAGAAGAAAAGTATTTAATATACTATTAATTAATATTCTAAAAAAAAATAAAAGTAGCTTAAATATTCTTACAAAAGTTAATTTTTTTAAAATTAGAATATCATAATAAAAGTTAGATGAAATATTCTGTTTAAAAATTGAATAAAACCAAATTTTATATGAGTCAAGAATTACATTATATGCATTAATTAGTAACCTAAAACATCTCTATTTTTGTATAACAGAAAGCGGTTAATTAAATTTAATTGCAAATTAATTATAAAGATGTAAAGCGTTTGACATCTTTAAAAATAAGCAAACGTTCATTTAAAACACTATAATTATGACTTACACAGAAGAAGTAGGAGAAAAACTAAATGGAATTTTGGAAAAAACTTTTGATGCAGAAAAAGGATTTACAAAAGCTGCAGAAAATATAGAGAATGTAGCACTTAAAAATTATTTTAGAGCAAAATCTCAAGAAAGAAATGCTTTTGGAAATGAATTAAAAACAGAAATTAAATTATTTAATCAAGATATTGATAAAGGTGGAAGTATAGCAGGTTCTGCTCACAGAGCTTGGATGGATATTAAAGCACTTTTTGCTTTGGATGATGAAGAGTCTATGTTAGAAGAAGCTATAAGAGGAGAAAAAACTGCTGTAAAAGAATATGAAGAAGTATTACAAGAAACAACTTTGCCTTCAAGCACAAAATTTTTATTAAAAGCACAAAAAAATAAAATTGAAAACGGATTATATAATATTAAGTCTTTAGAGGATATAAAATAAAGGTTTTTTGTTGGTTGATTAGTTTAAAGGTTGTCTGAAAAGATAGCCTTTTTTTTTGTGTATTATTAGCTTATAATCTTTGTATGAGTTAAAAAGTAATTTATAAGAGTTAATGTAATATCTGTAAACCTATTAAATTTGTAGTGTAGGAAATAGTTAGTATAACTATTTAATTATTAACCATTAAAAACTTATAACTATGTTACGTTGGACAATCACTTTTATAATAATTGCATTAATAGCAGGGATTTTAGGCTTTGGAGGAATTTCAGGAGCTGCAGCTGGAATTGCTAAAATAATTTTTGTTATTTTTATTATTCTTTTCATTTTATCTCTAATTACCGGAAGAAAAAAAGTATAAAATCACTCAAAAAATAAATAAACTATTTAGCTTCTAATTTTAAAAATAAGATAATATTTTAGAAAGTTTACAAATAAAAAAAGCATCCAAATTTTGGATGCTTTTTTACATTATATTTTTTTTGAGAGTAAAATTATTGAATATGAGCTTCAATCTTTTTTTCTGATTTTATAACATTTACAGAAACAATTTTTCCAGCTTCATTCGCTTTCTTTTCTATTTCTTCAACACTACCATCAATTTGTTGTATATCAGTAGTTGTTTTTCCATTAACAGTTGTTGTGGTTGTAATTGTTGCTGCAGCCATTTCTGAATTATCTCCTTTAATTTCTAAACGAACTTCTTTTTTGATTTCTTCTTTATTTGCATGATTTAAATCAACAGAATGACCACCTAAAATAGGTGCAATGACTAAACCTATTAAACAAGTAAGTTTAATTAAAATATTCATTGATGGGCCAGAAGTATCTTTAAAAGGATCTCCAACAGTATCTCCTGTTACAGCAGCTTTATGTGCTTCAGAACCTTTATATGTCATTTCTCCATTAATCATAACACCGGCTTCAAAAGATTTTTTAGCGTTATCCCAAGCTCCACCAGCATTATTTTGAAATATTGCCCAAAGTACACCAGAAACTGTTACACCCGCCATATAACCACCTAACATTTCTGCTATCGCTAATTTTTCCATTCCAAATAATAAAGGAACAAAAGCTATAATTAAAGGAAAACCAATAGTTAACAAACCAGGTAACATCATTTCTTTTAAAGAAGCTTTAGTAGAAATTGCTACACATTTATCATATTCTGGTTTACCTGTTCCTTCCATAATTCCAGGAATATCTTTAAATTGACGACGAACTTCATGTACCATTTCCATTGCTGCTTTACCAACGGCATTCATTGCTAAAGCAGAAAATACAACAGGTACCATTCCACCAACAAAAAGCATTGCTAAAACAGGAGCTTTAAAAATATTAATTCCGTCAATTCCTGTAAAAGTTACATAAGCAGCAAAAAGGGCTAATGAAGTTAAAGCTGCAGAAGCTATGGCAAAACCTTTACCAGTTGCAGCAGTAGTATTACCAACAGAATCTAAAATATCTGTTCTTTCTCTAACAATTGGTTCTTGTTCGCTCATTTCTGCAATACCACCAGCATTATCAGAAATTGGTCCAAAAGCATCAATAGCTAATTGCATAGCAGTAGTTGCCATCATTGCAGAAGCAGCTAAAGCAACACCATAAAAACCAGCAAAAGCGTAAGAAGCCCAAATTGCACCAGCAAATAATAATACTGATGGAAACGTAGAAATCATACCTGTTGCCAAACCAGCAATAATATTTGTACCTGCTCCTGTAGAAGATTGTTGAACAATTTTTAAGATTGGAGATTTACCTAGTCCTGTATAATATTCTGTAACTGATGAAATTACAGCACCAACTACTAAGCCTACTAAAGTTGCATAAAATACTCTCATAGAAGAGATTTCTTGTAAACCTTCGCCAAAAAATTCCATTTTCATGGTTTCTGGTAACATCCATTTACATAATATAAAACAAGCAATTGCTACTAACGCAATAGAAACCCAGTTACCAAGATTTAATGCGCCCATTACTTTTGATTCTTTTGCGTCGTTACTATTTATTTTAACAAGCATTGTACCTATAATAGATATAATAATTCCGATACCAGCAATAGACATTGGTAATAATATTGGACCAATCCCGCCAAAAGCATCAGAAATACTTCCTCCCATATCTTTAATTACATAGTTTCCTAAAACCATTGCAGCTAATACAGTTGCAACATAAGATCCAAATAAGTCTGCTCCCATACCAGCAACATCACCAACGTTATCACCAACATTATCTGCAATTGTAGCAGGATTTCTTGGATCATCTTCTGGGATACCAGCTTCTACTTTACCTACTAAATCTGCACCAACATCTGCAGCTTTTGTGTAGATTCCTCCACCAACTCTAGCAAATAAAGCAATAGATTCTGCTCCTAAAGAAAAACCAGCTAAAGTTTCTAAAACAACGGTCATTTTATCAACAGAAAAAGTGCCTATAGCACCATCCATAAAGTAGTTGTAAAAAATAATAAAAAAGAAAGTTAAACCTAAAACAGCTAAACCTGCAACTCCAAGTCCCATAACTGTTCCACCGCCAAAGGATATTTTTAAGGCATTTGGCAAACTGGTTGTTGCAGCTTGTGTGGTTCTAACATTTGTTTTGGTAGCAATTTTCATTCCTATGTTTCCTGCAAAGGCAGAAAAAACTGCTCCAAAAATAAAAGCTACAACTATTAAAATATGAGTTGTAGGTACAATAAAAGAAACAGCAGCTAGAGCAATACTAACTATAATAACAAAGATTGCTAATAATTTGTACTCTGCATTTAAAAACGCTAAAGCTCCTTCATAAATATGGTCAGAAATTTCTTTCATTTTACCATTTCCTGCATCTTGTTTTAGTACCCAAGATTTCTTAATCCACATGTAGATTAAGCCTAAAATTGCCATTGCAATTGGCATGTAAATCATCATTGATTCCATAAATAATATTTAAAATTGATTAGTTTAAAACGGTAGTAAAAGTAAGGAATTAGGGGGGAATAAAAAACCTCTTAAAAGTTTAATTTTAAGAGGTTGATAAAATAAAGGCGATAAATTATTAAATTTTAAATTTATCAGTCTTTTTATAGTCACTTTCATTATATCTCTTTACAGACTCATGAAAAATTTGAGTTGCTTCTTCTGCATTACCCCAACCGCCAACATCAACTTTTTTCTTTTCTAAATCTTTATAAACTTTAAAAAAGTGTTCTATTTCTTTTAATCTATGAGGGTTTAGATCAGAAATATCATTATTGTTACTCCAGATAGGATCTGAAACGGGTACACAAATAATTTTTTCATCTGGTCCTTTTTCATCAGTCATATGAAAAACACCAATTGCTTTTACTTCACAAACACACATCGGGAAAGTAGGTTCATGTCCTAAAACTAATACGTCTAATGGATCATCATCTTGTGCTAGTGTTTCTGGTACAAAACCATAATCTCCAGGATACATCATAGAAGAAAATAACATTCTGTCGAAACGAATTTTATGTAAATCGAAATCGTATTCGTATTTATTTCTACTTCCTTTAGGTATTTCTATTAAAACATCAAAAGTGTGCTTTTTTTTGTCGCTCATAATTATTTGAATTTTTTTTTGAATTAAAACAAAAATAGTAAATACATAAGTTTTTAAGAAGAAATTGTAGTTTTAAATTTACGCAATGGTTTTCGGTTGCATGTAATTACATCAAAAAAATGAAAAGAAAAGTCCTTTTTAAAATTCATTAAAAAGGACTTTTTGTATTTTAAAAGTAAAGATGTTATTCTTAATTTTGATACTTAAAAACTAAATCTTAAGCCAGCTGTTATACCAAATTTTCGTGCATTTGCGTTCTCTAAATAGTTTCCTCTATAATTTAAATCGACTCTAAGTATTTTAAAGATATTTCCAACACCTACACTATACTCGTAATAAGGTTTAGACGATGGTGCAATAAGTGGTATTTCTGCACTATTTCCTGTAGTACTTAATTCTCTGTTTTCTTCGGATAATTGTCCCCAAAAAGCTTTAAAACCAATAATAGTTCTTAATTTAGTTTTTCTTAATAGAGGAATTCTAGAAAATATTCTACCGTTAAAATTATGCTCTAAATGCAAAGAAGTATAAGTGTCTGTTGTAAACTCATAAAAATCTAATAAATTAAATGTGTTGTCAAAGATAAAATAGGTTTGATTTCCTGGTGCAATATGTAATAATGCTAGCGGGACTTCGCCAAAAGTTTTACCTGTTTCTAAAGAAGTTGTTAATCTACCTAAAGCGCCAATTTTCCATAAATTATAAAATGAAAATTGCACTTTTGTATAATCAAAATCACTATCTAAAAAACCTTTAAAACCTTTTGTTACTTGCATAAAATATTTTGTGTAGTAATAATTAGATATTTCTCGTTTAACACCAAAACCAGTCAATTTTCTTTTAGGATAATATCCAACAGAAAATAATGATTCAAACTGGTTAATTTTAGAAGAAATTCCGTTTGATGATTCTGGATCATTATAATCTAAACTAAAGGTTTCAGAAGCAGAACTTAAGGTTTTATAATTAGCAGCAAGTTTTAGTTCGAAATTTGAAAAAGGTTCTATTTCTGCAGTAAAGTTTGTTAAATTGATGTCTGTAAGTTTATCGTTTGTGCCAGTACTAATTAAAGAAGACGAACCATTGCTTCTACCTAAAACATCTGTAGAAGCTGTAAGCGAAGCTCCTATTTGCTCAATATCCTTTCGGTTACCACCAGATAAAATGAATCTGTTTTTTTTATTGATTAACCATTTTGCTTGATATCCATATTTAAATTCTTCGTCTTTAAAACCATAAGCTGTATAAGCTTCTAATCTAAATAAGTCGTTAATAGTTTTAAATGTTCTACCACCAACACGCACTCTTAACCCTTCTACATCATTAAAACCAAAAGTTGAAAAAATAGGACCATAATCTAAATTTAATTTATCAATCTCAAAATAACCAGAAGAAAGTGTAGCTACTGTTTTAGATAAATTTTTAAATTTTTTAACGGTTTTGAGGGTGTCTAATAATTTGTAGACAGCTTTTTCATCTTCATTTAAGTCTTCTAATCTATTTGTGTTCCAATATTCTTTAGATCTGTTATAAATTGTATCAGAAAAAGCCGTGTAATTTCTTTTCTCGTAAAATTTTTCTTGAGTTACAGGTTTATTAAATTCATAATTTTTATAAATAGTTGTTCTTTTACCATAAACTCCTTTAGATTTTTCTTTTTTATTTAAAGCAAAATCAGATAAAAAATAATCTCTTTCTAAAACAAAAATAGAATCGTTTAATAAATTAAATTCTTGTTCAATATAAATGTCTTTTACCCAGTTAATATTTGCGTTTTTAGGAACTTGCATATTTATTTCCTTTACCGCAAAAGTGCTGTCATTTACCCAGAAATTACCTTTAAAAGTTAATTCGTTACTTCTTCTTGGGTAGTAAATAATGTTATAACACCATTTTTTACCAATAAAAGCACTATCTGCCAAAACATAATTATAATTATTTATTCCTGTTTTTGATAACGGACTCACAAAACTTTTATTAAAAAAGTTTAAGTAATTGTCGTAAATGTTATAATCTGGATAAAGGTTTTCTATATAATCTGTTAATTCTTGATTATTTTTAAAACCTGTATTTTGGTTGGCAATTATAATTTCTTTCTTTTTTTGTTTGATGTTATCTCCATACACTTCAGAAAGCGTTTCGTTTAAGAAAACAGGTAAATATGTTTTACCTGTTAAATTAGAAGTATCAATATCTTTAAAAATAAATTCTAATCCATTAAATATTTTTTTGCTTTTTAACTCTTCATCTATTGTATTTAAATCAAATTCTATTTTTTGATACTTTTTATATTTATATTGCTTAAAATGACTTAGCCCATTTTTACGTTTCTGTGCCCAAATTTTTCTAAGAAGATCAATTGCAGGGTTGTTTTTTTTAGGTTGTTTACCCGTTACAATATATATTGAGTTTAAAGATTCTTGTTGTTCTTCTAAAACAAATTTAAGGTTATAACTAACCTTTTTTTCTAATTTAAATAGTAAGGTTTTATAACCTATAGATGCAATTTCTATTTCATTCCATGTTTTATCAGATTCTATATAAAATTTACCATCTTCATTAGCAACAACACCTTCAGTAGAGTTTTTAAATTGAATACTACAATAAGGAATTGGTTCATTGTTTTGATCAATTATAATTCCGCTAACTTTAGTTTGAGAAAACAAAGAGATAGAAAAAAATAATATAAAAATTAGGGGAAATTTGATTTTCATGATTAATTGTAATACTTATTTATTTAAATAACGCATTAGTTATTTAGTTAGTCTTTTGTCGAGTATTATTTATTTACTTACGTTTTCAAATAATATTTTACAAAAGAATTATCAAAAAATAATATCCTTGATTTTTAGAGAAATAGAAAGAGTTTTAAGATGATTTAAGCAAAAAAAAGACTAATAAATAGAATTTAATAGTCTTTTCTTTTTGTTATAAAAGCAAGTGTTCTACTTTACATACATCACTTCTTTAACCGCCTTAATTACATCTTTAGAATTAGGAATCCAGTTTTCTAATAAAACAGGAGAATATGGTGCAGGAGTATCTGCAGTTGTAATTCTTTTAACAGGAGCATCTAAAAAGTCGAATGCTTCTTCTTGAATTCTGTAAGTAATTTCAGTAGCAACACTTCCAAAAGGCCATGCTTCTTCTAAAACTACTAATCTATTTGTTTTCTTTACAGATTTAATAATTGCTGCATGATCCATAGGTCTTACAGTTCTTAAATCGATAACTTCTACAGAAATATTTTCTTTAGCTAATTCCTCTGCCGCTATATATGCTTCTTTAATAATTTTTCCAAAAGATACTAAAGTAACATCTGTACCTTCTCTTTTAGTTTCTGCAACTCCAATAGGAATAATATATTCTCCTTCTGGAATTTCCATTTTATCACCATACATTTGCTCAGATTCCATAAAAATGACAGGATCATCATCTCTAATAGCAGCTTTTAATAAACCTTTTGCATCATAAGGATTAGATGGTACTATAACTTTTAAACCTGGTGTATTTGCAAACCAGTTTTCAAAAGCTTGTGAATGAGTTGCACCTAATTGACCTGCAGAACCTGTTGGTCCTCTAAAAACAATAGGGCAATTAAATTGACCACCAGACATTTGTCTAATTTTGGCAGCGTTATTTATAATTTGATCAATACCAACTAAAGAGAAGTTAAAAGTCATGTATTCTACAATAGGTCTATTACCATTCATAGCAGAACCAATTGCAATACCTGCAAAACCTAGCTCGGCAATAGGAGTGTCAATTACCCTTTTTTCACCAAACTCATCTAACATTCCTTTACTAGCTTTGTAAGCACCATTGTATTCGGCAACTTCTTCACCCATTAAATAAATGCTTTCGTCTCTACGCATTTCTTCGCTCATTGCTTCGCAAATAGCCTCTCTGAATTGAACTGTTTTCATTTGTTTTAAATAGTTGTTTATGATAAATAACAAAAGTAATAAAATTTGATGTAAACAAAACACAACTTTACGTCTTAAATCTAATTATTTTGATTTATTAATCAGATAAATAAAAAAAGCTCTAAATTAGATTAGTATAATTAATTTATAAATTAAACTTGGTATATATTTTGATACTCTTTTAAAATACAAACTTTGGTTATATTTGCATTAGTTTAGTTATCATAAATTATTTTAATTTAATAAAGTTTTAAAACCTTATACCAATGAAAAACAAATTTTTATATTGTTTTTTTGTCTTAAATATTTTATTTACACCTTTTTGTATTTCACAAGAAAATGAATGTGTAAACTGTGATGTATTACCAGGTCAATTAGATAATTTTAAAGCAGCGTTAACAGATTCTAAAGTGCATTATTATACTAATGGAGGAACAACAAAATTAGATTTAAAAAAGGCAGAAGAAGTTTGTGATGTTAACTATTTTACTACTTGTAATAATTTATTGGTATTAATTTCTACAGGAAAAAAGAATGATAGAACAGAAATAAGACAAGATAAAAACCTAAGCTTAAATCAATACAGTGCTATGGATTTTTCTGCTATTTATGAAAACGTACCTTCATCAAACTCAAAAAAAGGAGTTACAATTGGGCAAATTCATAATGATACAAAAGGAGTTAAAAGACCCTTGTTAAGAGTAGAAATTGCTGGCGGAAATGAAGTTAGAGTTATCGTTACTAGCAGCTATCTTAAAGGAGAAGGTAAAACTGAAAATAATTTTTTTACTTCTTTTAAAGAAAAAGATCAACTAGATTGTAAAATAGAAATTAATGAAGCTGATAACAATGTTACTGTAATTATAAAGAATAATACAACTGGTAAAAGTGAACAAAAATCTTATAATGTAAGTAAGTTGTGGCAAGAAATGGATGGCGAATTCTATTTTAAAGCTGGTGCTTACACTCAGGTTGATGGACCAAAAACCAAAGTAAGTTATAGTAAGTTTCAATTTCTATATTAATTTAATATTAGCATCGAAATTAAGTAAATAAAGATCAAAAAAAAACTCTGCAAATGTGTAGGGTTTTTATTTTTTTTGAAAAATTTATTATGCATGCATAATAAATTAGAAAAAAATTAGTAGTTTTGTAACAAGAAAATAAGTTTATAATAATCAATTTATGAAAATATTAGTTTGTATTAGTCACGTTCCAGATACTACTTCAAAAATTAATTTTACAGATAACGATACTAAGTTTGATACAAATGGAGTTCAGTTTGTAATTAATCCTTATGACGAATTTAGCCTTACAAGAGCAATGTGGTTTAAAGAAAAACAAGGAGCAACTGTAACTGTTGTTAATGTTGGTAACTCTACTACAGAACCTACTTTACGTAAAGCTTTAGCAATAGGAGCAGATGACGCAATTCGTGTAAATATAGAGCCTACAGATGGTTTAGCTGTTGCTAAACAATTAGCAGAAGTTGTAAAAAACGGAGGTTATGATTTAGTTTTAGCAGGTAGAGAATCTATAGATTATAATGGAGGTATGGTTCCTGGAATGTTAGCAGCTTTATTAGATTACAACTTTGTAAATGGTTGTATAGGTATTGAAGTTGAAGGGGAATCAGTTAAATTATCTAGAGAAATTGATGGAGGAACAGAAGATTTAAGTACTTTTTTGCCATTAGTTGTTGCTGGACAAAAAGGTATTGTAGAAGAAAAAGATTTACGCATACCAAATATGCGTGGAATTATGATGGCTCGTAAAAAACCTTTAAATGTGGTAGAACCTGTTGATGCAGAAAGTGCAACATCAATTGTATCATTTGAAAAACCAGCAGCTAAAGGAGCTGTAAAATTAGTAGATGCAGATAATATAGATGAGTTAATTAGCTTATTACATAACGAAGCTAAAGTAATTTAATTTTTACCAAAAATTAAATTATGCTGAACTTGTTTCAGTCTAAATAAAATAAAAATGTGAAAATGTTTAAGCGTTGAATTGTGTAACTGTTAAAGTTATTTTCAACAATTACACGATTAAACAAATAAACAATTAAACAAAATAAAAAATATGTCAGTTTTAGTCTTTGCAGATTCAGCAGAAGGGAAATTCAAAAAGAGCGCTTTTGAAGTAGTTTCTTATGGAAAAAAAGTTGCTGAACAATTAGAAAGTAATTTAGTTGTTTTAACAATTAATGCTCAGAAAAATGAAGATTTATACGCTTACGGAGCAGAAAAAGTAGTTTCAGTTTCTAACGATTCTTTAGCGGTTTTTAATGCCAAAGCATATTCATCAATAATAAAACAAGTTGCAGACGCACAAAATTCATCCGTAGTAATTTTAGATTCTAGTATTGATGGTTTATTTATTGCTCCAATGTTAGCAGTTACTTTAAATGCAGGTTATGCTTCTAATGTTGTTGCATTGCCAAGTAGTACAAGCCCTTTTACTGTAAAAAGAAAAGCGTTTTCTAGTAAAGCATTTTCAAATACTGTAATTTCTTCGGATAAAAAAGTAATTGGCGTTGCTAAAAATGCATACGGAATTCACGAAAATCTTGTAACTGGAACAATAGAAAGTTTTGATGCTTCAATTTCTGATGCAGATTTAAAAGTGAAATCAGAAAAAATTGAAAAAGTTTCTGGTAAAGTAACCATTGCAGATGCAGATATTGTTGTTTCTGCAGGTAGAGGTTTAAAAGGCCCAGAAAATTGGGGAATTATTGAGGAGTTGGCAGATGTTTTAGGCGCTGCAACTGCTTGTTCTAAACCAGTTTCAGATTTAGGTTGGCGTCCTCATGGCGAGCATGTTGGGCAAACAGGAAAACCAGTTGCTTCAAATTTGTATATTGCTATCGGAATTTCTGGAGCAATTCAACATTTAGCAGGAATTAATGCATCAAAAGTAAAGGTAGTTATTAATACAGATCCAGAAGCGCCTTTCTTTAAAGCTGCAGATTATGGTATTGTTGGTGATGCTTTTGAGGTGGTTCCAAAATTAATAGAGAAGCTAAAAGCTTTTAAGCAAGCTTAATTCAAATATTCAAACAATGTTTCGAAAACCTACTTAGTTTAACCTTTGTAGGTTTTTACTTTTAATAAAAACAGTAGAAATCAGTTTTCAATCTATTATTTTTATTAAATTGTGCCCTTGATTAAGAATATCAAAATTTATAATTTTTGTTATTTCTAATAATGAAGAAATTTTTAGTTTAAAGATTACTTCAATTTAGCTATTATGATGTTATTAAATTTTAGATATTCATACTTTTTTTTGCAGAAAGATATATGAGTTTAATACTACTTACCATAAAAGGAATTTCTTACAGTCAAACTCAAAGTGGTGCTTATGCATTAGTTTTGAGTGAAATTGAAGGAACAAGAACCTTACCTATCATTATTGGAGCTTTTGAAGCACAATCTATAGCAATAGCTTTAGAAACAGAAATTAGACCTCCTAGACCATTAACACACGATTTATTTAAAACATTCGCAGATACTTTTGATATCCATATTAAAGAAATAATTATTCATAAATTAGTAGATGGCGTTTTCTTTTCTAGCTTAATTTGTGAAAGAGACGGTAAAGAAGAGGTAATAGATACCAGAACTTCTGATGCTATTGCTATTGCCGTTCGTTTTAATGCGCCAATTTATACGTATGAAAATATTTTAGATAAAGCGGGTATTTATTTAAAAGTGGACGAAGAAATGGATTTTGAAAATAAAGATGAGTCCACAGAAATTTCTATAGAATTTGAGAAAGCGCCAGAAAAGGATAAAAATAGTTTTTCTAGCTTAACTTTAAAAGAATTAAATAATCAATTAAATGATGCAGTTACAGATGAAAATTATGAGCTTGCTGCAAAAATTAGAGACGAAATTAGCAATCGTTCTTAACTACTTACCCTTATGAAAAAACTTTTTATATTTCTATTTTCAATAGTTTCATTGACTTTATATTCTCAAGAAATTGAACAAAATTGGAGCTTTTCATCCATCAAAAAAAATGATGGAAAAGAATTAATTAAAACAGATTCTACAGATATTTTTAATCTAAAGAATGGAAAATTTATCTACTCTTTAAAAGGAAATGATAATTTACAAGCTTCAGGAAACTATATTCATCAGAATAATTTATTAATTTTTAACTTTAAAGAACCTAAAGATACTGTTAGATATTTTAATATTGTTTCTTTTGATAAGGCTAGTTTAGTGCTTTCTGAAAATGATGTAATCTATAATTTATCTTCTAAAACTGAAGCAAACATAGAAATTACTCAAGATGATGCAGTTTTAATTGCTGATGATATTGCAACATCCGAAGAAAAAGAGGATATAATTTTACCAAGTAAAGGGTTTTCTATTGATACTTTGTGGCGTGGTATGATAGGAATGCTTTCTTTAATAATAATTGCATTTCTATTTAGTTCAAACAAAAAAGCAATAGAATGGAAAACTGTTCTTTTGGGAATTGTATTTCAACTATTAATAGCTATTGGAGTTTTAAAAGTTGGTTTTATCCAAAAAACTTTTGAGTGGGTAGGTGGTTTGTTTGTAAGTGTTTTAGATTATACGAGGGCAGGAAGTAAATTCTTGTTTGAAGGCTTAGTGGTCGATATGGATAAATTTGGATTCATTTTTGCATTTCAAGTTTTACCAACAATTATTTTCTTCTCAGCTTTAACGTCTTTATTATTTTATTTAGGTTTAATTCAAAAAGTTGTAAAAGTATTAGCATTGTTATTAACCAAAGTTTTAAAAATTTCTGGAGCGGAAAGTTTATCTGTTGCAGGTAATATTTTCTTAGGACAAACAGAAGCGCCTTTATTAATTAAAGCATATTTAGAAAAGATGAATAAATCTGAAATGCTTTTGGTGATGATTGGTGGAATGGCAACAGTTGCTGGAGCAGTTTTAGCAGCATATATTGGTTTTCTTGGTGGTGATGATCCTGTTTTAAGGTTACAATTTGCTAAACATTTGCTAGCAGCTTCTGTAATGGCAGCTCCTGGAGCAATTGTAATTTCAAAAATTTTATATCCTCAAACAGAAGAAATAAATACAGACGTTAGTGTTTCTCAAGAAAAAATTGGATCAAATATTTTAGATGCAATTGCAAACGGAACAACAGAAGGTTTACGTTTGGCAGTAAATGTTGGTGCTATGTTATTAGTGTTTGTAGCTTTTATTGCGATGGTAAATGGAATTCTAGGTTGGGTAGGAGAAATTACTACTTTAAATACTTGGATGGCTGCAAATACTTCGTATACTAGTTTTTCTTTAGAAGCAATTTTAGGATATATTTTTGCACCTTTAATGTGGTTAATTGGTGTTCCTGCTGTTGATATGGCTTTAATGGGACAATTATTAGGTATTAAATTAGCAGCAAGCGAGTTTATAGGTTATATACAATTAGCAGAGCTTAAAGATGTAACAAACGGAATTCATTTAACGTATGAAAAATCAATTATAATGGCTACTTATATGTTATGCGGATTTGCAAATTTTGCATCTATAGGAATTCAAATTGGTGGAATTGGTTCTTTAGCTCCTGGGCAAAGAAAAACATTATCAGAATTTGGAATGAAAGCACTTATTGGAGGAACAATAGCTTCTTTAATGTCTGCAACTATTGCTGGGATGATTATTGGTTAGAGATTTAATGACTAAAAAGTTATTTTAAATCGTTAATAACTTTTATATATTATTAAAAAGCTTCAACAAAAAACGTTGAAGCTTTTTTTTATTTTTACACCACTTTGTTTAAAATAGTTAAACGAATAAACAATTTAACAATTACACATCAGAATGAAGCAATATCACGATTTAGTAAAACACGTTTTAGAAAACGGAAATGTAAAAGGAGATAGAACAGGAACAGGTACAAAAAGTGTTTTTGGATATCAAATGCGTTTCGATTTAAGTGAAGGTTTCCCAATGGTAACTACTAAAAAGTTACATTTAAAATCAATAATTTACGAATTGCTTTGGTTTATAAAAGGGGATACAAATATTAAATATTTACAAGAAAATGGTGTAAAAATCTGGAATTCTTGGGCTGATGAAAATGGAGATTTAGGACCAGTTTACGGGCATCAATGGCGTAACTGGAATAGTGATGAAGTAGATCAAATAAAAGAAGTAATTGATACTTTAAAGACAAATCCTAATTCTAGAAGAATGTTGGTCTCTGCATGGAATCCATCAGTTTTGCCAGATACAAGTGTTTCTTTTTCAGAAAATGTAGCAAATAATAAGGCAGCTTTGCCTCCTTGTCATGCATTTTTTCAGTTTTATGTTTCTGATGGAAAGCTATCTTGTCAGTTGTATCAAAGAAGTGCAGATATATTTTTAGGAGTCCCTTTTAATATTGCTTCTTATGCTTTATTTACAATGATGATTGCACAAGTTTGTGGTTATGAAGTAGGTGATTTTATACACACTTTTGGTGATGCGCATATTTATAATAATCATCAAGAACAATTAGAATTACAATTGTCTAGAGATTTAAGAGCGCTACCAAAAATGAAAATAAATCCAGCAATAAAAGATATCGAAGATTTTAAATTCGAAGATTTTGAGCTGTTAAATTATAATCCGCATCCTCATATAAAAGGAGCAGTTGCTGTATAATAAAAAAGAGCTTTAAAATTTAAATTTTAAAGCTCTTTTTTATTATTTTATAAACTTAATAGACTGTTATCTGCACCGGCAAAATCGCTCCAAACTACTCCGTCTGCTTCTTGCTCATTTACATATTCTCCATCAACTAAATATCTAAATTCATAAGAATTTCCAGATTCTAAATCAACAGTTCCTTTAAAAGTTCCATTTTTTAATTTTTTAAGAGGTGTTGCTTTTTCATTCCATTCATTAAAGCTTCCTACTACTGCAACATTTTTAGCCTCTTCTGGAGCTAAAGAAAATGTTACTTTACAAACTGGTTTGCTTTTCAAAAATTGTTTTTTAATTGCCATAATTTATTAATTATAAATTCATTGGTAAAAATATACAACAATTTAAAGTTGACAAATAATATTCAGCATTAATGATAAAGAATTATTACATTATCAATTTTGTATGAGCAAATCTTCTATTTTCTAAAAAAAATAGATTTTTAATTATTGTATAGCTAAAATCAGATAAGTTTCTTCTTGCTTGATTTACAGATATTTTCATCGCAAACGTATTCGTAATACTCAATTTTTAGACTAAAAAGGCTTAAAAATGTCAATTCTCAAAACATTTGCTGTAATTTTGCATAAATTCAACTAATAAAAATGATTACAATAATTGCAGCAATCGCAAAAAATAATGCTTTAGGTAAAGACAATGATTTAATTTGGCATTTACCTGCAGATTTAAAGCGTTTTAAAAAAGTTACTACAGGTCATCATATTTTAATGGGTAGAAATACTTTTGAATCTATTGGTAAACCTTTGCCAAATAGAACAACTATTATTGTTACCAGAAATAAAAATTATTTTAAAGATGGATGTTTAATAGCTAATAGTTTAGAAGATGCAATTGAATTAGCGAAAAATGATGCTGAAATTTATGTAATTGGTGGTGCAGAAATTTATAAATATGCAATCGAAAATAATTTGGTAGATGCTTTAGACATAACTTTAGTGCATCATGAGTTTGAAGCGGATGCTTTTTTTCCAGAAATAGATACCAAAATTTGGAAAGAAGTGTCTAGGGAAGATTTTAAAGCAGATAAAAAAAATAATTTTGATTATAGTTTTGTAAGTTATAGAAAAATTAATTAATCCTATTGGTTCTAAAATTACCACCTAAATTCATTTTATATTTTTGTTGTGCAAACAAAAAGTAATTAAAAAGTTTATAATTTACTTCATAACCATAATCTATTGTAGATTGATAATCAACAATATTCTCATAAATATTAGGGTTAAATAGTCTTGGATTTCTGGCTCTGTTATTCCATTCTAAAACCCAAACTCTATTTCTAGCTTCTAAATAATTTTGAGAATAAAAACCTTCTGGTTGCGCCCTAGAATTTAAAAAAAATGTAAATCCTGGATCAATAATTATTACTTCATACTCTAAACTATCATTTGCAATAACAACAGGCTTTTCTTTTTCTTTAGTTTTGTTATTAATATTTGATGAACCACAAGCCCAAAAAAAGATTGCAGTAACAAATAGAAAAAGTGTTTGTTTTAAGAGTTTCATAATCAGTAGTTTTATGAAAAGTAAAGTTGCAAAAATTATTCCAGAATCCATTGTTTTTTAAATCTTTTAACATTAATTTGATACTTTAAAATAATAAGAATGAAACACAGGTGTTTTTGGGTAACAGACAGTAAATTATATAAAGATTATCATGATAATGAATGGGGACAACCCGTTTTTGATGACGCAATTTTGTTTGAATTTTTAATTTTAGAAACTTTTCAGGCAGGTTTAAGTTGGATAACTATTTTAAACAAAAGAGAAAATTTTAGAATGGCTTTTGATAATTTCGATTATAAAAAAATTGCAACTTATCCAGAAAGTAAATATGAATCTTTATTGTTAGATAGAGGCATCATCAGAAATAAATTAAAGATAAAAAGTGCTATTACAAACGCACAATTATTTATAGAAATTCAACAAGAATTTGGTTCTTTTTCTAATTTTATTTGGAGTTATGTAGATGATAAACCCATCATTAATAATTTTGCTAAAAGAGAAGAAGTGCCTGCTACAACCAGTATTTCTGATAAAATTTCGAAAGATTTAAAAAAACGCGGATTTAAATTTGTGGGTTCAACCGTAATGTATGCGTACATGCAAGCTGTAGGAATGGTAAATGATCATACAACAGATTGTTTTAAATACCCTAATTAAGCACAAAAGATTTAGATTTTTAATTCCCAAATATAATTCGGATTGCTATAAAAACAGCAATAATTAATCCACCATAAATAGCCACTTTTTTACCAGTGTTTTTATAATAACGTTCATGACTTTTACCATCTTTTTTATAGCTCCAAATTATTAATGCGCCAAAAGCAAGTACAAAGAAAATAATAAAAATAATTCTACCAGTAGTAAAATAAGCGCCTAAAAACATAGTTTTTAATCTTTATAAGTTTTGAATTATTAGATTTTATGAAGTTTCAATTTTTCATAAAGTTTCTATATATTGTCTGCTGCAAAATTACAAATTAAATGAAGAAAACCATCTTTTTTGGATCAACTTCTGATATTAGGAAATTAACAATAAGTAAATATGAAAAACAAAATAGCAGCAGTAACTAAATTTCACACCGCTTTTAAATTAAATATGAACAACAAACCAATTGCAAATATTGGTGATGACAGAAATTTACTTCGTTTTAATTTGATGAAAGAAGAAAATGAAGAATATTTAGAAGCAGCTAATAATAACGATTTGGTTGAGGTTGCAGATGCTTTAGGAGATATGTTGTATATTTTATGTGGCACAATTATAGAACACGGAATGCAAGATAAAATTGAGGAAGTTTTTAATGAAATTCAGAGAAGTAATATGAGTAAATTGGATGAAAATGGAGAGCCAATTTACAGAGAAGATGGTAAGGTTTTAAAAGGACCAAACTATTTTAAGCCAAATATTACAGAGATTTTAGAGAAGTAATTTTCTTTAAAGAGTTGAAAATTGCTTCACAAATTGCAGAATTCATCTTGTTTTCTTTTGCATATTTTTGATTGACCTCAATCTCAATTCCTATGTAATTTAATGGAAATTGTTTACGTAAATAGGTTGTAAATCCATCCATTTTGCCCAAATAAGGATAATTATAACGAACATTTAAATTCCCGTTTTGTTGTAAAAGTTCCTTTTTAAATTGATGAGAAAATTTTTTCTCATTTTTATGTGATGAATCATACAACAAACCAATATCACAATTTCGTTCAACAGCATTTAAAACTGGCGTAAAAGAATGCACAGAAATATGTAGCACTTTGTTTCCTTCTTTGATATAATTTCTGATATTATTCTCTACTTTATTTCGATACACTAAATAATAGGAATCAATCAATGCTTTTTTTTCTGATGTAGAAAGGGTTTTAGAAAATGCTGAATACAAATTTTTATGATGTAAAGACCTGTTTAGTTCAATTAACAAACGACTTTTAGTGCTAAAAAGTGAGAAATCAGCTAATGGTTTTAGCTGATTAAAAAGGTCTAGAGCACCTAAGTCTAGACCTTTGTGTGTATGTAAAACTTGTTGATCTGTTGAAAATAAATAGTGCTGATTTTCAGGAATTTCATTCCCTCCATGTTCACAAGTTAATACGATTTTCATGGATTAAAAACTTCGTTTTTTTGTAAACAAATTGCTAAATCAGTATATATTTTTTTAATGTTAGTTTCAGAAAAATCAGAATTAATCGCTTTTAAAATTCTTGTTGATAAAGTTCCTTTTGTTAAAATAGTATTCAAAGTTTCTAAATGACTTTCATCAATAGCATCTTTTACCAAATTATAAAGATGTTTCCAAACATTTTGCTGAGTTGTAACTTCCTTCAATCCGAATAAATTAAGATAGTCAATATTTGTAATTACCGAGTTTTCACCATTTTTAATAGCATCATTTAAAATATCAAAAAGCGCTTCTTTATCCCGTTTTTTCTGATTTTCTAGAGAAACTAAACTTTCACTTACGAGTAATTTTAAAACTTCAATAATTAAAACACAAATAGCAATATCTGCTTTCGGGCATTCTTGAATATCTACTAATCGTATTTCGATCGCATTTCTATCAAAACGAGAAATTGCCCCTCTAGAATTTAAAAAATGATGATCTAAAATATTTTCTGTATCAAAAGGTTTTATTGCTTTTTGAATTGGTTCAAATATTGTATGATGATAGTCTTTTTTTGTAAAAACATTTTCCGGAATTACTTTACCAGTCATTTCTGGTATTTCCTTTTGATTGGTTTTATAATACTCTAATCGAGTGTCTTTAAAGCCTGTATTTTTACCTTCTAAAATTGGCGAACTTGCGCATAAACCCGGAATTAATGGTAAAATAACACGAACTGCAGCATGTAACTTTTCGAACTCTTCATCGTTAAAAAAAGGCAAATTGATGTGCGTACTTTGCACATTACTCCAACCATGACCTTTGCAATTAAAAATTCGATTATATAACGCATAGACTTCGCTATAACTATGTTTCCAAAGTTGCGTATCTGTATCAGGATTCATTAACGGATGTGAAGCAGTTGGCATTAATTGTACCTTAAACTCTTTTAAAAGTTCATTGATTTCCAAAACATTTTCATGAAAATTTGCTGATAAATTATTTACATCATTCGTTGGTCCATTTGTTTTCAATTCTAAAACATGTGCAACCAATTCATTGCTCCAAGCAATTTTTCCGTTCTCGATATCCGAAGTTAAAGAACCATTTTTTTTGGTTAATAAAAGATCAACAATAGGTGTTACTTTAAAAGTATCGGTAGAAACTAACATGTATTCTAACTCAATGCCAAACACTTCAAATAAATGATATTTTTTGCCCATAATTAGTCTAATCTATTTTTTAAAGCAGTTAATATTTGAGTATAAACACTGTCTCCATAAAAAGCATCTTCCACACCAAAATCAATATTTGGGTTGTCGTTAATTTCTATAACCATTGGCACTTCATTCACCACTTTAATATCTATTCCGTATAAACCTTTGCCCATTAGTTTTGCTGATTTTAAAGCCATTTTCAAAACCTTTTTAGATACTTTTTCAATTGGTAAACAATCTGCATCTCCATCTTGATCATCTTTCTTTTTAGCGTTCCAATTGTAAATTTGCCAATGTCCTTTTGCCATATAATACTTACACGCAAAGAAAGGGACATCATCTAAAATACCAATTCTCCAATCATAATCAGAAGGGCAAAATTCTTGAGCAATTATTAAGTCAGATTCTTTAAGCATATTTGTTACCAACTCATCATATTCTTCTACCGTTTTTGCTTTTTTAACTCCGAATGAAAACGTAGAATCTGGCGCTTTTAAAACACACGGCAAACCTGTGTTTGCTAACACGTCGTTTCTATTGTCTTTATGTACAATAATGGTTTTTGGCGTGGCAATATTTGCATTATTTAAAGCCTCTGCCATATACACTTTATTGCAGCATTTTAAAATTGCATCTGGGTAATCTATAATGGCAATGCCGTCTTGCTGCGCTTTACGAGCAAAAGCATAGGCTTCATTATTAACTTCGGTACTTTGTCTAATAAATAACGCATCAAAAGAATTTAATCTACTTAAATCTTGCGGCTCTATAATTTCTGCATAAATATTCATTTTCTCTGCAATCTCAATAAACTTTTTTAAAGCCTTCGGATTACTCGGTGGCGCAGGGTCATTCGGATTTACTAAAATTGCTAAATCAAAATCTGATTTTGTAAGTTTTGGTGTGTCGTATCTTTTTTTAGAAAAATACTGATTTGCAAATTCATGAACACTATCAAAATGATCTGCAGGAATTTCTGATTCTGCGATTGCTTTAATACTTTGAATTTCCCATTTTGTGGTGTGATTAAATTTTACACGTAAAAAAGGAACCTGAAAATGTTTATAAAACAAAGCACTTAATTCTTTATATTTTTGGGCTACATTTTGACCAAAGTAAATACTTAAAGTAAATTCTCTAGACTTAATATTCTTTAAGCTATTTTGTATGCTGTCATCAAATTCTTCGGATACAATTCGCACTAATTCTAACGCTTTTAAATCCACAATATTTTTGATGGTTGGTATTGCCAAATGACCTCTTGCTTCTGCTAAAAGAGAAACGTAATAACCTTTAGATTGGTAGGAGTAATCTTTACATAGATTAAAAATTCTTGCCTTTTTAAGTAGTGAGTATTTTGGATCTGTTAAATACTCTTGAGAAGAGATAATATTAATATTTTCTATAGAAAAATTCCATTTTTCTATTTGATTTACAACAACATATTTGTTCATTTTTGATATTAAAAACTGTTTTAGATTATAACAAAATTATACTAATTTTAGTCATGTTTTACATCAGTAATAAAATATTTTTTTAAAAAAATTACTGCATTCTGATGCGTACTCTAAAGCGCAAAAAAAATGCATCAACTTTTAAATTGATGCATTTTTTAATATATTTTAATGTGAGTTTCTAAATTAGAATAAACTTATAAAATTACTCTCCATCCATAAGGATCTTCAGTCTTATTCGTTTGAATGTCTGTAATTTTTTTCTTTAATTGAGCTGCAAAAGGATTCTCTAATTCTGGTAAATCGTAATCATTTTCTTGATATCCAAAACCAGCAATTGGCGATATTACTGCAGCAGTTCCTGCACCAAACATTTCTTTTAATTCTCCATTTTTAGCAGCTTCTACAACTTCGCCAACAGAAATTTTTCTAACTTCGGTTTTAATACCTGCGTCTTCTGCAATTTGTAAAATACTTTTACGCGTAATTCCGTCTAAAATTCTGTCACTTGTAGGACTCGTAATTAAAGTGTCATTAATGCGTACAAAAATATTCATTGCACCCGCTTCTTCAATAAATTGATGCGAGTTGTCATCTGTCCAAATTACTTGATTATATCCTTTTTCTATGGCTAATTGAGTTGGGTAAAATTGTGCAGCATAATTACCACCAGCTTTAGCAAAACCAACACCACCATTTGCAGCACGTGCATATTTTTCTTCAATTAAAACTTTTACTTTTCCAGCAAAATAAGCCCCAGACGGAGCAGTACAAATTATAAATTTATAACCATCTGCAGGTGAAGCATGAAAACCATTACCAGATGCAAACATAAAAGGTCTTATATATAAAGAACTACCTTCGTTTGTAGGAATCCAAGCATTATCAACTTCTAATAATTTTTTTAATCCATCCATGAAAATATCCTCAGGAATTTGAGGAATTACCAAACGTTCTGCAGATTTGTTTAAACGTTTACAGTTGTCTAAAGGTCTAAACAACATTGTTTTATCTTTAGCGTCTTTGTAAGCTTTCATCCCTTCAAAAATAGATTGTCCGTAATGAAAAATCTTAGCAGAAGGATCTAAAGATATTGGAGAATAAGGTTTGATAACTGGTGTTTGCCAAGCGCCATCTTTATAATCACATTCTAACATATGATCAGAAAACACACTTCCAAAAGGCAAATTATTAAAATCTACAGAGTCTATCTTCGATTTTTCTATTCGTTGAATTTCTATATGAGACTTCATTATTTTATGATTGTTTTATAACACAAATGTACATAATTTATTTATCTGATAGGTACGAGCAAGTTCAATTTTATTACATTTGTAGCAAACGCTAAAAATATTTATAGGATGAAAAATATAATTAAATTTTGTGCAATTGCACTATTAGTATTTGCAAGTTGTAAAAAAGAAACTGCAAACAAAGAAAACGATCAAACAGTTAAAGAAGAAATTATTGCATTTGATTCTTTTGGAGATAAAATAACAAATGATGCTGCAATAACATCAAACGAGATGTTGGCAAAATTCAATAACTTAAAAGTTGGAGATACACTAAATGTAAAATTTGCATCTACAATAAAAGAAGTTTGTTCAAAAAAAGGATGTTGGATGAAATTACCTTTAAATGATACAGAAGAAGCTATGGTTACTTTTAAAGATTATGGTTTTTTTATGCCTTTAGATTCTAAAGATAGAGAAGTTATTATAGAAGGTAAAGCTTTTGTAAAAGAAACATCTGTTGCAGAATTACAACATTATGCAGAAGATGCAGGAAAATCTAAAGAAGAAATAGCTAAAATTACAGCTCCTAAAAAGGAATTTGCTTTTGAAGCTAATGGAGTTTTAATGAAAAAATAATGAAGTTTTTTTTAAAAATATTCTTGCTTTTATTCATTTTTGGTTGTTCTCAAAAAAAGAACCAAAAGTAATTATTACAGAAAGTAAAGTGTATAAGCAGTCAGAAATGGCTGCTTTAATGCTTAAAATGTATCAGGCTAATTTAGAGAATAAAAGTCTAATTTTAGAAGGGAAAACGCCAAATGCTTTTCCAGAAGAATTTATAAATATTCATACGGCTAAACTTACAGATCCTTCGGATAGAAATGCTTCTTTTAAAGTGTTTTCAGAAATGTATTTAAATACTTTTCAGCAAGATTTTAAAACTGAAAAAGATTCTTTAAAAGCAAAACATAACAATACAATTTATACTTGTATTGCGTGTCATAAAACAACTTGTATTGGCCCAATTCCTAAAATAAAAAAACTGTTGATTCAATAATTGTGAAAAGAGAAATCCTGATTACTTCCGATGGTTCTACAACCATTCATTTACCAGATTGGAATGAACAATATCATTCTAAACATGGCGCAATACAAGAGGCTTATCATGTTTTTATTAAAAGTGGATTTGAACTTTTTTGTAATTCTGATGAAAAAATACAAGGATCTATTTCTATTTTAGAAATAGGTTTCGGTACAGGATTAAATGCATTTATCACCTTTTTAGAAGGCATAAAACATCACAAAAAAATAGATTATGTTGGTGTAGAAGCGTATCCTGTTATTGAAAGTGAAGTTCAAAAACTAAATTATGTTTCAGAATTAAATGCCGAAAAGCATCAATTAATTTTTGATAAGATGCACGCAGTTTCTTGGGATGAAAAACAGCTTATTTCTGATAATTTTAAGCTAACTAAAAGAAAACAATTCTTTGAAGAAATAGAAGACGAAAACAATCATAATTTAATTTATTTTGATGCTTTTGGCGCAACAAATCAACCAGAATTATGGACTGAAACTATTTTCTTAAAAATGTATAATGCATTAAAAACAAATGGAGTTTTAGTAACTTACTCAGCAAAAGGAAGTGTAAGAAGAGCAATGCAAACCGTTGGTTTTACTGTTGAAAGATTAGAAGGTCCTCCAGGAAAAAGAGAAATGTTGAGAGCTACTAAAAAGTAGGCAGTTGGCTATTACAGTTTTCAGTTTATGAGTTCTTCTGATTTTTGTTTTTAGCAAATTTGTGTCAAGAACTTTTATTAAATTTACACAATATAATATTACACAAAAATATTAATCCAAATAAAATCAATGGAATTCAAAAGAAAATTTGGGAAACAAAAAGAGAAAAAGCCAGCAAAAGGATTGTTCCTAATCATATTATTAGTAATTGTTTTATTTCTTTGGTTTAAAGCAGAATCTTTACTAAGTTCTTTGTTTTAAGAGCATTTATAAAATCAATCTAAAAATTTGGCAATAGAAAAAATTATTTTAGGCATCGACCCAGGAACAACAATTATGGGTTTCGGATTGATAAAAGTAGTTGGTAAAAAGATGGAATTTATTCAAATGAATGAATTATTACTTCAAAAATATGATGATCATTACCTAAAACTAAAACTCATTTTTGAACGCACCATAGAATTAATAGACACTTATAATCCTGATGAAATTGCTATCGAAGCGCCTTTTTTTGGTAAAAATGTACAATCGATGTTAAAATTGGGTAGAGCACAAGGAGTTGCAATGGCAGCTGGTTTGTCAAGAGAAATACCTATTACAGAATATTTGCCAAAAAAGATTAAAATGGCAATTACCGGAAACGGAAATGCCAGTAAAGAACAAGTTGCTTTGATGTTAAAGTCTTTGCTAAATCTAAAAACCTTACCAAAAAATTTGGATGCAACAGACGGTTTAGCTGCTGCAGTTTGTCATTTTTACAATTCAGGAAAAGTAGTTGGAGGAAAGAACTATACAGGCTGGGCTAGTTTTGTGAAACAGAACCCAAAAAAAATTATTTAATTTTTTTTGAACTATCATTTACCAGAAATCAATTATCGCTATTATGAAGTTAAAAAATAATCCGTTACAAAATAAATCGTATGATTTGGCTTTATTAATTGTAAAGTTGAGTAAAAAGTTAATAAAAGAAAATAAAGAGTATATTTTATCAAAACAAATTTTAAGAAGTGACACTTCTGTAGGAGCTAATATTGTTGAGGCTAATGGACCTATTTCTAAGGTAGATTTTTTAGCAAAAATGTCTATTGCATATAAAGAATGTTTAGAAACTAAATATTGGTACACTTGTTAAAAGATAGTGAAGATTTAGATATAGAAAATTTTAATATTCTTTTGAAAAGGTAGATGAAATAGGTAGAATTTTATTCTCTATTTTAAAGGCTACATGAATAAATAAACAATAATAATTATCAATAACTGATAATTGAACACTGATAATTAATTTTGGCAGGCATCTATATCCATATCCCGTTTTGCAAACAAGCATGTTTTTATTGCGACTTTCATTTCTCTACTTCTTTAAAAAAGAAAGAAGATATGATTTCTGCACTTATAAAAGAAATTGAAATCAGAAAAGATGAAATTAATAACAGCATTATTGAAACTATTTATTTTGGCGGAGGAACTCCATCAGTTTTAAATGTTGATGAAATTAAGTTGTTAATTGATACTGTTTATAGAAATCATAAAGTAATTGAAAATCCAGAAATTACTTTAGAAGCAAACCCGGATGATTTATCAGAAGAAAAAATAATTGAACTTTCTAAAACACCCATAAACAGATTAAGTATCGGAATTCAGTCTTTCTTTGAGAAGGATTTAAAATTGATGAATCGCGCTCATGATTCATCCGAAGCAAAAAACTGCCTCTCTGTTGCAACTAAATATTTTGATAATATTTCTGTGGATTTAATTTACGGAATTCCAGATTGTACTAATGAAGAATGGCAACAAAATATACAAACAGCTTTAAGTTTCGACGTGCCACATATTTCTAGTTATGCATTAACTGTAGAACCAAAAACAGCTTTACATACTTTAATTACAAAAGGAAAAATTAAAAATGTTGATGATGAAAAAGCACAAGAGCAATTCAATATTTTAATTGAGGAATTAGAGAACTCAAATTTTGTGCATTATGAAACTTCTAACTTTGGAAAACAAGGCTTTTTTAGTCAAAATAATTCTTCATATTGGTTAGGGAAACCGTATTTAGGAATTGGACCTTCTGCACATTCTTTTGACGGAAATCAACGTAGTTGGAATGTAAGAAATAACTCGAAATATATAAATTCAATTGCCGAAAACCAATTACCGATAGAAAGAGAAACGTTATCAAAAACAGATTGTTATAATGAATATATTATGACAGGCTTGCGAACTGTTTGGGGAGTTTCTTTTGATAAAATTAAAGTTGATTTTGGCGAAAAATATATAGAATATTTAGAAAATCAATCTAAAAAATATATTGAACAAGAATTATTGGTTCTTGAAAATCGAATTTTAAGAACTACTAAAAAAGGCAAATTTTTATCAGACGGAATTGCCTCAGACTTATTTATATTAAATTAGTTTTAAAGGTATTTATCAGTTTTCTAATTTCTTATTGATAGGCTTGTTTTAAAGGCTTATATTTGGGTTTACAATACAATATTATTGTAACCAAGTTTAACTTAAAAGATACTGAAAAGTTCAGCATGAAAGCAACCATAGAATACAACTCCAGAAAAATAGTAATAAACGTTTCAGAACCTTTAGATATTTCCATATCTATTGATATGAGTAAAGGTAAAATTAATGCTTGGGGAATTGATGATCCTAAAATTGAAGTTGAAAGTTTTGATGGTTACGAAGTAAGTGTTGCTAATGGAGCGGTTGTAAATTTTAATAGCATTCAATTTAATCCGCATTCTCACATTACTCATACAGAATGTGTTGGTCATATTACAGAAAAAGTACATTCTGTAAATCAAAATTTAAAACATTATTTGTTTTTAGCAGAGTTAGTAACTGTAGCACCAGAAAAAATTGATGGCGATTTTGTAATTTCAGAAAAACAATTAAAAACTGCTTTAAGAAATAAAAAAAGAGATGCAATTGTAATTAGAACATTACCAAATTTATCAGACAAAAAAGAAACAAGATATTTTAATACAAACCCTGCTTATTTATCTGAAGAAGCAGCTTTTTATTTGGTAGAAAAAGGGATAAAACATTTATTGGTAGATTTACCTTCTGTTGATAAAGAAAAAGATGATGGTAAATTATTAGTGCATAATGCATTTTGGGGAACCGCAGGAAAAGTAAGAATGGATGCAACGATTACCGAGTTTATTTACGTGCCAAATACTATAGAAGATGGCGAGTATTTATTAAATTTAATGATTGCGCCTTTTGAAAATGATGCTACACCAAGCAAGCCAATTTTGTATAAAATAATGAATTAATTGATAAAGAAAAAGGTGTTTTTAAGCACTTTTTTTAATTTTAAATTAATAAAAACAGTTGTTTTAAAATACTAAAACCACTTTTTTCGTTTAAAATACCAAACAGATATTATTGTAATAATAACCATAACTACCAGCAAAATATAATATCCATTTTTTGCTTTTAACTCAGGAATATTCTCGAAATTCATACCGTAAATTCCAGCTAAAAAAGTTAACGGAATAAATATTACAGACAAAATAGTTAAGGTTTTCATTACTTCATTTAAACGATGACCTTGTATACTAAAAATTAAATTAATCTTACTTTCTAACTCTTGTAGTTCAAAATCGATATCAGAAATTAGGTTAATGGTTTGTTCTTTAACCTCACTAAAATATTTATTATTTAAACCTTTAACTTCTACTTTTTCTAGTTTTACTATGGTGTTTTTTAAACTTATAGCAGCCTTTTTAAAAGTAAACAATTCTTGTTTTCTTTTTTCTACTAACGATGTAAATTCTGGAGTAGGTTTTATATATGTAGAATTTAGTTCGTAAGATCTAAGTTCTGCGTGTTTTTGATAGGTTTCTTGGTAATTATCAATAATCGATTCTATTATTAAATACAATAAATAATCGTTTTTTTTCTTTCTAACAATTCCTTTTTGCTCTTCTAAACGTTTACGAATCCAACTAAAATAATCTCCTGGTTTTTCTTGAATACTCCATAAAAAATTAGGAGCAACAATAAAAATCATTTTTTCTTGATCTAAATGTTTTCCTTCTGTTTTTAAAACGTTTATGGTAACAAATAGAAGATTCTCTAATAAAATTACTTTGGTGTCATGTTCGTTTTCCATTAATAATTTAATCAAAAAATCATCTAAATTATTTTCTAAAATAACGGTTTTAAACTCATTATGAAAATCAAAACCATACGTGTTTATCCATTTTGTTTCACTTACATTATCTGATAATTTTATATCAGAAAGAGATGAAAAATTAGATTTCTTATAATTTTTATCAGAATATTGTATGATTGTTGTTTTGTCTAAAAACGTATTTTCCATCTAAAAAAGAATTGTAAATTTGATTGATAAAGATACTTTTTAAATTTTAATAAAAAGAAAGTAATGAATATTGAAGAACTAAGAGATTTTTGTATTGCTAAAAAAGGAGTAACAGAACATTTTCCTTTTGATAATGTAACATTGGTTTTTAAAGTGATGGATAAAATGTTTGCGCTTATCGGTTTAGAAAGATGGGAAAAAGGCGAACAAAAAATAAACCTAAAATGTAATCCTGAAAAAGCAGAGGAATTACGTGATAAATTTGAAGGCATAATTCCTGGTTTTCACATGAGTAAAAAACATTGGAATACTGTAATTATAAACTCTTCGGATGTTTCTGATGATTTAGTTAAAGAACTTATCAATCATTCTTATAGTTTGGTGGTGAGTGGATTAACGAAAAAATTAAAAGAAGAGCTTCATAATTTACAATAAGAGTTGGTGTGTAGCCATTTTCGCTGTTTTTCCAAAGTTATAAAACGTTTTTATAAACAGGGTTTACAGGTATATTGTGTTCAATTCCTATATGTCCGTCAAAAATTATGCTCATATTTGCATAGAAACTAGAACCACCTTCAGGAACTACATTTACACCTAATTCTCTTGCAGCTTACAAAATTTGTTGTCGCTGTTCTTTTTTTGGTTGATTAAAATTTATAGGACATAAATATAAAACTTATAGTTTACGTTTTTTTGATACAGAAATTATGTAAATTTATTTTATTGAAAAGCTTCAAGTTTAAATAAATAGTTGGGATTTGGACAGATTAATTTCCAAAAGGGAATTTCACTTTCTAAAGCGACGCCAGGGAAATCATCTTTAAAGTCTAATAAGGATAACATTATTTGAAAATGTAAATGCGGAACCCAATCTCCATTTTCTTCAATGTTTCCTAAAACTCCAATTTGTTCACCTTTCTTTATTTTATCATGAACTGAAAATTTTAAAATACTTTTCTTAGAAAGATGTCCGTATAAAGTGTAAAACTCAGTTTCGTAAAAAGTATGTTTTAGAATGATAAAACCACCATAGCCTTTGTGTGAATCCTGATAAATAGCACAAACTACTTCACTATTAAAAATGGCATGAATAGCAGTATTTTCTGGCAACCAAAAATCAACTCCTAAATGTATATTCCTTTTTTCTGATGAATTTTTTGCGTTATACATATCAGAAGTATATAAAGCTCGTTTTTCTATATATCCGCCAGCAATTATTTTAGTAGGATTTTCGAGTTGAATTTTAGCTAATTTTTTATCAAAAAAAGAAGATTATTAAATTCTGCTTCCGTTTTTACAAGGGTATTTTTTGTACTTAAATCGATATGAAAAATATTTTTTTTACGAATTGTTGGAAATAAATCGGTTAAAGAAAATTGCTTGTTCTTACACCAATTTTCGAAATTTGAATACATTTTGTTTTCATCCATAATCAAAAATAGAATTTTCTATTTACATTTTAGAATTCCTTTTTTATTATTTGTAGTTTTGTGTAAAACATTATAAAATGATTGTACAAGGAAATATCGTAGATATACAAGATAAGCGAATTTATAAAGGAGAAGTAGAAGTTGAAAACGGAAAAATAAAAGAAATTCGAGAGGCTAATCACAATCAAGAAAACTATATTTTACCTGGTTTTGTAGATGCGCATATTCATATAGAAAGTTCTATGTTAGTTCCGTCTGAATTTGCAAAAATCGCTGTACTTCATGGCACAGTTGCAACTGTTTCTGATCCGCATGAAATTGCAAATGTTTTAGGTGTAAAAGGTGTTGATTTTATGATTGAAAACGGAAAAAAAGTTCCGTTAAAATTTAATTTTGGTGCGCCAAGTTGTGTGCCGGCAACTTCTTTTGAAAGTGCGGGAGCAATTATAAATTCTGATGATATACAATTGATGATGGAAAATCCTGATATTTTATATTTAGCAGAAATGATGAATTATCCAGGTGTTTTGTTTGATGATGATGAAGTTTTAAAAAAGATTCAACATGCAAAAAATAACAACAAACCTATTGATGGTCATGCGCCAGGTTTAAGAGGCGATGATGTTACTAAATATATTTCTGCAGGAATTTCTACAGATCACGAATGTTTTTCTTTTGAGGAAGCAAAAGAGAAACTAGAAAAAGGTATGAAAGTGATTATTAGAGAAGGTTCTGCTGCAAAAAACTTTGAAGCTTTAATTGATTTGTTGCCAGAAAACTACGAGAAAATGATGTTTTGTTCGGATGATAAACATCCAGATGATTTATTGTTAGGTCATATAAATCAGCTTTGTGAAAGAGCTGTTGCTAAGGGAGTTGATGTCTTTAAAGTATTACAAGCAGCTTGTATAAATCCTGTAAAACATTATGATTTAAAGGTTGGTTTGTTGCAAAAAGATGATTTTGCAGATTTTATTGTGGTTGATAATTTAGAGAAGTTCAACGTTTTAGAAACGTATATTAATGGTGAAATCGTTGCTAAAAACGGAGAAAGTTTTGTGAAATCTGTAGATTTTGAAATCTTAAACAATTTTAATACTGATAAAAAGAACATTTCTGATTTTAGATTTGATTCGTCTTCAGAAAAGATTAGAGTGATTGAAGCGCTAGATGGTGAGTTAGTGACCAATCAAATTGAAGAAAATTCTTTAATTATTGATGGAAATTTAGTTTCTAATACAGCAACTGATGTTTTAAAAATGACCGTTGTAAATCGTTATAAAAATGACGAACCAGCAATTGCATTTATTAAAAACTTTGGTTTAAAAGAAGGCGCAATTGCAAGTTCTGTAGGGCATGATTCTCATAACATAATTGCTGTTGGTGTGTCTGATGAAATGATTTGTAAAGCTGTAAATTTAATTATAGAAAATAGAGGAGGAGTTTGTGCTGTAAATGAATCTGAAGAAAAAATAGTTTCTTTACCAGTTGCAGGAATTATGAGTGATTTACCTGCAAAAGAAATAGGAAAATCTTATGCAGAATTAGACAAAATGTCTAAAAATATGGGAAGCAAATTACGAGCTCCTTATATGAGTTTGTCATTTATGGCTTTATTGGTAATTCCGTCTTTAAAGTTGTCTGATAAAGGGTTGTTTGATGGAAATAGTTTTCAATTTACATCTTTAGAAGTAGATTAGCTTTAGAGAAAGCAATAAGCAAATAAATAAACTTAGCCCTGATTGAACGGTCTGTTTGAGCTCTTTTTTGTTTTTTCAAAAAAAGCGAGTAGTGAAAGCAGGAAATAGCTTCTAGTTAAAATTTTATCAAATTCTTATTTTATAGTATACTTCTTTAGTTATTAATTAGCATTTTTCATTTAAAAATGTACATTTGCAGCGTTAAAAATATATTATGAGTTTAGAGCAAGATTTAGGAAATAGAAGTGGAAATAAATGCGAATTATGTGCATCAACAACTAATTTGTCTGTTTATGATGTAAAACCAAGTATTACTGGTGGCGGTGGCGTTGATGGTAGTTTATTGGCTTGTGAAACTTGCGTTACTCAAATTGATAATCCAGATGAAGTTGATGCTAATCACTGGCGTTGTTTAAACGATTCTATGTGGAGCGAATTTAGAGCTGTAAAAGTGGTTGCTTGGAGAATGTTACATCGTTTAAAAAAAGAAGGTTGGCCTGTAGATTTATTAGGTATGATGTACATGGAAGACGAAGAATTACGTTTTGCAAAAGAAACTGGAGATCATTTATCTGAAAGCGAAAAAATTATTCATAGAGATGTAAATGGTGTTGTTTTAGAAGCTGGAGATTCTGTAGTTTTAATAAAAGATTTAAAAGTAAAAGGTTCTAGCATGGTTGCAAAACAAGGAACTGCTGTTCGTAGAATTTCTTTAGATCATGAAAATGCAAAATATATTGAAGGTAAAGTTGGCCCAACTCAGATTGTAATTATTACAGATTACGTTAAAAAAATGACTGAAAAAGAGTAACTTTAAAAGAAGTCATTTCTAAATTCCCAGAATTTAATTAAGAATAATACAAGGTAAATTGCAGCTATCGAAAACTTAATAGTTGCAGATGCCAAGAAACCAAAAAAGGCACCAAATGAAGCTTTCAAAGCTCTGTTGGTGTCTTTTTTGTCGTAGAGCAATTCGCCAATAAATGCGCCGAAAAATGCACCTAGCAACATGCCAAAAGGTATAGGAGAAAGCAAACCAATAATTAAACCAATTGTGGTACCGTAAACGCCATATTTTGTGCCTCCAAAACGCTTTGTGCCAAATGCAGGAATAAAGTAATCTAACACAAAAATTAGTAAAGCAATTGCCAAAGTGATTCCTAAAAAGGTGTAATCTACAGGAATTATTTTAGTAAAATACAACAATAATAAACCTACCCAACTTGTTAAAGGTCCTGGTAATATTGGTAAAAAAGAACCAATAATTCCTAGAATAACAAAGACAAAACCCAAAATTAGCAAGAAAATATCCATAGAATAATTTAACTGTTAGACGAACTAAAATAGAATTTGTTACATTTTTTTAACTAAGAAATTAGTTTAAACTAAAAAAATAGTTATATTTGTCATGTTGAACTAAATAATTAGTTGAAGTTATGAGCAAACGATTATCAAAAGTAGAAGAGCAAAAAAGGCATAATATTGTCTTTAGACTACTAAATTTAGTGACCTTTTTTATACTGTTTTCTTTGAATGCTCAACAAAATGCTGATACTAAAATAGAAACAAAAATTGTAAATCCAAGGTTTGATAATTTTAAAGGATCAAGAATTGTAATTGATCAAAGTCATCATAATTTCCATCAAATGAGTGGTCGTTTTAAACCGTTTTCTGATTTAATGATTTCTGATGGATATCAACTTGATAGTATTATCAATTTACAAGAATTAAAGACAAATGATATTTTAGTAATTTCAAATCCTATTAATGAGAAAAATATTGGTAATTGGCGCCAACCTATATACAATGCCTTTTCTTCGGATGAAATTATTTACCTAAAAAAATGGGTTAAAAAAGGAGGGAAGTTATTATTAATTGCAGATCATATGCCTTTTTCTGGAGCTGCAAATGAGTTAGCAAATGCTTTTGGATTCGATTTTTGTGATGGTTTTGCTTACATAAATAAAGAAAATAGAAACGCTCCAGATGTTTTTTCTATGAACAATAAACGTCTTTTAAACTCTGTTATTTCTGATGGAACTTTGGGTTCACAATTTGATAATGTGACCACTTTTACTGGTTCATCTTTTACAATTCCCAAAAGAGCTATTGGAATTTTAAAGTTCTTGAAAGGTGATTATTGCTTAACTCCACAAATTGCTTGGCAATTTAATGATGATACACCAAGTATAGATTTAGTGAACAGTTATCAAGGTGCAATTTTAAATTTTGGCAAAGGTAAAATAGCTGTTTTTGGAGAAGCTGCTATGTTTACAGCGCAAACAATTACAAATAATTCAGGTACTTTTAAATTCGGGTTTCACTCAGAACAAGCTCCAAACAATATAGAATTTATTAGAAATGTATTGTTCTGGTTGCATAAAGATTAAAAAAACATAACAAAATGAAAACACAATTAACAAAAGCAGAAGAGCAAATTATGCAAGTTTTATGGGATTTGCAAGAAACATCTGTTAAAGATGTAATTGATAAATTACCAGAACCAAAACCGGCATATAATACAGTTTCTACTATTATTAGAATTTTAGAAACCAAAGAGTTTGTTGGACACAAACAAGTAGGAAGAGGGTATTTATATTACCCAATTATTGATAAAGAAACGTATAGCAACCAAAGTTTACATAAATTAATGAATGGTTATTTTGATGGTTCTTTTAAAAGTTTGGTTTCCTTTTTTGTGAAAGAAAATAAAATGGATGTAGCAGAACTTGAGTCTATTTTAAAAGAAGTGAATAAGGTGAAATAGTTTTCGGTTGCAGTTTCTGTTTTCAACAATATTGATTAAAAATAAAATTCTATGATAAATTATATTCTACAAGTCGTTTTATTTCAAGTATTATTCTTAGCTATTTATGATTTCTTTTTAAGCAAAGAAACTTTTTTTATCAAGAATAGATGGTATTTATTAAGCACGCCAATTTTGTCTTTTTTAATTCCGTTTATAAAAATACCAAGGTTTCAAAAAGCGGTTCCACAAGATTTCATTGTGAATTTGCCAGAGATTTTTTTATCGCCAGAAAAAGTAATTCAGAAAACAATATTAGAAACTACTTTTTATGATTCTGTAAATTATATTCCTGTTTTATTTTGGATTGGAGTTGCATTTTTTTCAGTTTTATTTTTGATGAAATTAGTGAAGATTATTAAACTAATTAAAAAATACGAAGTTGTAAAACAGCAAGGTTTTACGTTGATATTAATTACGAATCAAACTAATGCATTTTCTTTTTTTAATTATGTTTTTTTAGGAAAAAATGTAGAAGAAAACAAAAGAGAAAAAATCATACAGCATGAGTTAGTTCACAGTAAACAAAAGCATTCTTTAGATTTATTACTATTTGAATTTCTAAAAATTGTAATGTGGTTTAATCCTATGATTTATTTCTATCAGCAGCGAATTACCTTAGTGCACGAATATATTTCTGATGCAATTGTAGCAAAATCAGAAACGAAAGAAAGCTATATAAACAATTTATTATCCAACTTCTTTCAGGTAGAAAATATCGCATTTATCAATCAATTTTATAAACAAAGTTTAATTAAAAAAAGAATTATTATGATGACAAAAACACAATCAAAAAAAATGAATCAGCTAAAATATTTGGTGTTGATTCCTGTATTAGCAAGTATGCTTTTTTATGTTGCATGTACAGAATCAGAAATCGATTCATCAGAAATTATTACCACTAGCGAATATCAAGGTAAAATAAAAATTCAAGATGAATATTATTTTATTAAGCAAAATGAATTAGGCAAAACTATTGGTGTAAATAGTAAAGGACAAGAAGTTGATATTTTAAGTTTGTTGCCAGAAAGCGTGGTAGATTTGTATTTTGAGGATGGTAAATTGGTTACCGAATTTAGTTATACTTATGATAAAAAGAAAACCAAAGAATTAGAAGTTATTACAGATCCTAATGCAATAACAGAAACCGAAGAAGTTTCATTTCTAAAAATAGAAAAAGCACCCACTTTTCCTGGTTGTGATTCTGGAGATAAAGATTGCTTTTCTAAAAATATTCAAAAGCATTTTGCTAGAAAATTTAATTCAGGTTTGCTAAAAACTTTAAATTTAAAGTCAGGCAGAAAAAGAGTTTTTATCAGTTTTAAAATTGATAAAGAAGGTAATATTGTAGACATAAAAGCTAGAGCTCCACATGATAAAATAGAAGAAGAAGTTATAAGAGTTATGAGTTTGTTGCCTAAAGTTGTTGCTGGAGAGCATGAAGGGAAAGCAGTTGCAGTAAAATATTCTATTCCCTTTACACTTTTAATAGAATAAAAAAATGTCTATGAAAAATAAAATTTTAATTTTATTATTATTTGCTATTGTAAAAGTCGAAGCGCAAACTTCGATTTTTACTGTTTCAGATAGTTTGTTTGCAAAAGGAAGATACAAATTGGCTTTACAAGAATTAGATAAAAATACCCCGTCATTTTTATCAAACTATAAAAAAGCAGTTATTTATGAATCTATAGATAATTTTAAAAAAGCTGCCGAATTTTTAGAAAAAGCTATAGGTTTTAAAGATGATGATAATACAAAACTAAAATTAGCTAAAAATTATCAGCGATTACAAATATTAGGTAAATCTATAAAAATATATGAAGAAATTTTAGTAAAAGATTCTTTAAATCTGGTTTTAAAATACCAATTAGGAAAATTGTATTTAAATACTAAAGTAGCAGATAAAGCAGTAATAATTTTTAAAGAATTAATAGATAACGATATAACAAACGCAAATTATTCTTATTATTTAGCGTTGGCTTATGCAATTAAAAAAGATAGAAATAGAATGATAAATAGTTTTATTGATACTTTTAAAAAAGATACACTTCATATAAAAGCAATTGCAAATTTGGCATCAAGTTTTAAAAAGTTAAATGATTTAGATTCTACTCAATTATTTGTAGAAAAAGGATTGGCTATAGATAAAAATCATATCAATTTAAATCGATTAAAAATTAATCAATTATACAGAGAAGAGAAATATAATGAAGTTATTCCGTTTTTATTAAATTTAGATTCTATAGATAAAAAAGATACTTATAGCAAATCTATGTTAGGTAGAACATATTATAATTTAGACAGTTTAGCAAAGGCAAAAGAGTATTTTAAAGGAGTTGCAAGAATGGATCGAGAAGATTTTAAGGCAATAACTTATTTAGGTCATATTGCGTTTAAAGAAAAAGATTTTAGAGCTGCATCTTTTAATTATATGAAGGCAACTTTTATAGGAAAACAAAAAAGAGATGAAGAATATTATGGTTTAGCTTCTGTTTATTATGAAAAAAAAGAGCCACTTTTAGCAATCAAAAATTTTGAAAAAGCATATTCTGAAAACACAAAAAATTACAGAGCATTATTTCAATTAGCAAAGCTAACAGATGATTATTATAAAGATAAAAAAATGGCTTATAAACTATATTTAAAGTATTATAAATATCATAATAATAGAGATGAAGGCATGGCAAATTTTGTAAAAGGTAGAATAAACGATATTAAACAAGAATATTTTATGAAAGGCGAAAATTTGGAAGATTAAAACCAACAAAATTTAGTAAATTCACACTTTCAATTGAATTATGTTTGCACGTGTTTTTACTTTTTTGATATTTTTTATTTTTTGCACCTCGTGCGATAAATTTTCTTTCTCAAAAAACAAAGATTTACAAATTATGGATACTATCGTAGATTTTACATCGGTAGATTTTTCGCCTTCTTTTAAAATTTGTGATTCTATTATTGATAAAGAAGAGGTTGCTATTTGTTTTAGAAATACAATGCATCAAAAAATAGGAGAGGAGTTGCAAAAACAGCAATTAACTATAAAAGATTCTATTAACGAAATTATTTATGTTGATGTTGTAATCAACTCAAAAGGAGAAATTATTTTTGATGAAACTTCAACATCAGAAAATATAAAAAAGCAATTGCCACAACTAGATAGTTTACTTAAATTATCTGTTTCTAAATTACCAGCAATACATCCTGCAATTAAAAGAGGAATTCCTGTAACAACAAAATATAGATTACCCATAAGAATTTTGTTGATGGATTAATCTAGAATCTGCATAAAAAAGAATATATTTACATTCGTCTTTTTATAACCCCCAATAAAATAGCATCAATACATATTGGTGTATTGCAGATGAAGAACATACAAAAAAGAATACTTAAACTTGGAAGAGTTGAAGATTTTGAAGTAAAAAATAGTAGCATAATATTTTTTTTAATAGGGCCAAGCCTTTTTATTTATTCTTACTTTATAAATAATTATGGAGATGAAAACGTAAGAATAGAAGGCGCTAGAGAGTTTTTTGCTTTCCTTTTTTTTATAGCAAGTTGTTTACCGTTTATTTTTAAAAAAAAGATAAAATTTTTCTTTGGATGGATTGTCTTTTTATTAATGCTACTTTTTTCTCATTACGTAATAGTTTTACTCTACATTAATAAATTTAGCATTCAGTTTTTATTAGGATTTTATGTTTTTAATTTTGGAGCTGTTTTGCTTTTTAACAATAGAGTGTTTATAAATATTTTTTTAGTTACCATATTTATTCATCTTTTGCAAAAATTGATGATTTCGAATATTGAAGTTATGGTGTTTAATGCAGTTGTAAGCTCTTTTAGTATCTGTTTTGTCTTTTCTTTCATTATATTAAGTGGTTCAACCTTATTTAGAACACGAATAGCAAAACTTAATAAAGCTTTACATAAAAAGGCAAAAGCAAAAACATTAGATTTAGAAAAAAAAGCAAAAGATTTAGAAGAAAAAAATTTAGATTTAGAAGAATTTGCTTTTGTAGTTTCTCATGATTTAAAAACTCCACTAAGAAACATTACAGCTTTATCTTCTTGGTTAAAAGAAAGTGCAGAAAATAACGATAAAGTAGCTATAAATACGAACCTAGAGTTAATAGAAAAACAAATAACTCAAATGGATTTAATTATTCAAGGTGTATTAAATTATTCTTTACAGAACGAGGTTTCAAGTAATGATGAAAAAATAAATTTAGATTTACTTGTTAAAGATTTAATAGCTGTAAATAAGACTGATAAATGTTTAATTACAATCAAAAAGAAATTGCCCGTAATAAAGATAAATAAATCACAGATTCTTCAAGTTTTTCAAAATTTAATTCAAAACGGAATTAAATATAACGATAAAGAAATTTGTAAAATAGAGATTGATTACACACTAGAAAATAATTTCTATATTTTTTCAGTAAAAGATAATGGTATAGGAATTGAAGAGAAATACCATGAAAAAATATTTAAATTATTTCAAAGATTGGACGTCAAGACTATGGAGAATGTAGGTATTGGATTATCTCTCGTTAAAAAAATAATTAATCGAAATAAAGGTGAAATTTATTTAAAAAGCGAAGTAAATATAGGTACTACTTTTTACTTTACACTACCGGCCTAATTTAACATTTTCCAAAGTTTATCTTTTAACTCTTGTAATCCTGTTTCTGCAACCGATGAAATAAATATTGCATCAACTCCTTTAGGTAATGTTGCTTTTATTTCTGCTTTTAATTCACCGTCTAACATATCCGTTTTAGAAATAGCTAATAATCTATCTTTATCTAATAACTCCGGATTGTGTTTTTTAAGTTCATTCAACAAGATGTCATATTCTTTGTTGATGTCATCGCTATCCGCAGGAATTAAAAATAATAAAGCCGAATTACGTTCTATGTGTCTTAAAAAACGATGCCCTAAACCTTTTCCTTCTGCAGCACCTTCTATAATTCCAGGAATATCTGCAATTACAAATGTTTGATGATTTCTGTGTTCAACGATACCTAAATTTGGTTTTAAAGTTGTAAAAGCATAATCTGCAATTTTAGGTTTTGCAGATGTTAAAACAGATAATAAAGTTGATTTACCTGCATTAGGAAAACCAACTAAACCAACATCTGCTAATAATTTTAATTCTATTCTAAACCAGCCATCAATACCGTCAATACCAGGTTGTGCATATCTTGGTGTTTGATTTGTTGATGATCTAAAATTCCAGTTTCCAAGTCCGCCTTTTCCACCTTCTAATAAAACAACTTCTTTTTTATCTTCTGTTATTTCTACAATAACTTCATCTGTATCTGCATCTTTTATTATGGTTCCTAAAGGAACATCAATATAAATATCTTCTGCATCATGACCGCTACTTCTACTTTTACTACCTGCTCCACCGTTTTCAGCTCTAAAATGACGTTTAAATTTTAGGTGAAAAAGTGTCCACATATTTTTGTCTCCACGTAAAATAATATGACCACCACGACCACCATCTCCACCATCTGGACCACCTTTAGTAATATATTTTTCTCGGTGAAGATGCACAGAACCTTGCCCGCCTTTTCCAGAAGAAGCGTATATTTTTATGTAGTCAACAAAATTTCCTTCAGTCATTATTTCTGTTTATTTGTGTAATTGTTTAATATAGTAATTGTGTTTCTAGTATTAACTAGTAAACATTTGTAAAGTTACACAATTAGATATTCTTATAAGGTATCAAAAACTTCAGATAAACGAGCAGTTATGTCATCAATTGTACCAACGCCGTCTATGCCGTAGTAGTTTCCTTGTTCTTGATAAAAGTCTTTTAAAATAGCTGTTTTAGTATTGTATTCATTAAAACGGTTTCTAATTTTACTTTCGTCTGTGTCATCTGTTCTTCCGCTTGTTTTACCTCTTTCTAACAAACGAGTAACTAATAAATCTTCTGGCACTTCTAAGGCAACCATTCCGTTTATTTGTTCACCTTTTTCGGCTAAAAATTCATCTAATGCAATAGCTTGAGATTCGGTTCTTGGAAAACCATCAAAAATAAAACCATTTGCATCAGCATTTTTTTCTACCTCTGCTTTTAGCATATTTATGGTTACTTCATCAGGTACTAAATCTCCTTGATCCATAAAGCTTTTAGCAAGTTTTCCTAATTCTGTTTCATTTTTAATATTAAATCTAAAAACGTCTCCAGTAGAAATATGCAATAAATCATATTTCTTTTTTAGTAAGGTTGCTTGTGTTCCTTTTCCTGCTCCTGGAGGACCAAATAATACAATGTTTTTCATTTTAGGTTGTGTTGTTAGTTGATATATTTCTGGGTAATTTCTTCCTAAATTATTATAATCTAATCCGTAACCTACAATAAATTTATCTTCAATTTCTTTTCCTATGTAATTTATTGGTAGTTCTTTTTTAAAGACATCTGGTTTAAAGAATAATGTAGCAATTTTAAGTTGTTTTACATTTTTGTTTCTAAAGATATTATATATTTCTTGTAAAGTATTACCAGTGTCTATAATATCTTCTAAAATAATTACCGTTCTACCTGTTAAATCTTCATTAATACCAACTAAATGTTTAATGTTTTCGGTAGAAGAAGTACCTTCATAAGACGCTAGTTTTACAAAAGAAACTTCGCAATTTCCTTTAAACTCTCTTATAAAGTCTGCTGCAAAAAGGAAACACCCATTTAAAATACCAACAAAAATTGGTACTTCATCTTTAGGTAAATCTGCTTTTACATGTAGTGCTAATGTTTTTACTATTTCAGAAATTTCTTCTTTATTTATAAAAGGTTTAAAGTATAAATCGTGAAGTTTAATAATTTTCATGGTGTGTAAAGTTAATAGCTGTTTTTTAATGAAAAAACCGTTTTCTTTTGTTGAACATATTTCTGTGTCACAAAAGAAAACGGTATAATTTATTTTATAATTAAATTAGTTGTCTTTGTCTTCTTTTTTAGTAGTATCGTACATTATTGGAGTTGCTACAAATATTGAAGAATAAGTACCTACTATAATACCAACAATTAATGCAAACATAAATCCTTTAATAGAATCTCCTCCAAATAAGAAGATTGATAACATTACTAATAATGTAGTTAAAGAAGTATTTATTGTTCTACCTAAAGTTTTATTAATTGCATCATTAATTAATACATTATGTTTTCCTCTACGTTCGTTTGTAAACTCTCTAATTCTATCAAAAATAATAACTGTATCATTTAGTGAGTAACCAACAACGGTTAATATTGCCGCAATAAAAGATTGATCTATTTCCATATCAAAAGGCATAATGTTATATGCAATAGAGAATACACCTAATACTATTAATACATCATGAAATACTGCTGCAACTGCACCAATACTATAAGATACTTTTCTAAATCTTAATAAAATGTATAAGAAAACTACTAATAAAGAACCTAATACAGCATATAAAGCTGATGTTTTAATATCATCTGCAATAGTTGGTTCTACTTTAATGTAGCTCATTACTCCGCTTCCAGTTTTTTCAAAACCTGGTTTAAAGTTTTCGTAGGTTGTATTTCCTAAATATGGTTTTAATCCTGTAAATAAAGTGTTTTGAACTTGTTCATCAACTTCTTGACCTTCTTCATCAATTTTATAAACTGTTGTTATTTTTAATTGATTATCATTTCCATAAGTTTTAACTTCTGGAGCAGTACCAAAAGCATCTTTTAAAGTTGAAGCAACTTCTGTAGCACTCATAGATTGATCAAAACGAACAACATAAGAACGACCTCCTTTAAAGTCAACTCCTTGTTTTAATCCGATAGAGAAAATAGAAATTAAGCCAGCAATAATAATAGTTCCAGAAATCATGTACGCAATTTTACGTTTTTTGATATACTGAATATTAATATTTTCAAACCATCCTTTAGAAAAAGAAGTGTTTAATGTTAATTTGTTTCCTTTATCAATTGCTCTGTCCATTAAAATACGTGTAATAAATACAGCAGTAAATAAAGAGGTTGCAATACCTATCATTAATGTTAAAGCAAAACCTTTTATTGGTCCTGTACCAAAAACATATAATATAATACCTGTTAGTAAGGTAGTAATATTCGCATCAATAATTGCAGATAATGCTCCTTTAATAGAGAAACCTTCTTCAACAGCTTGTTTTAATCCTTTTTTAGATGATAAGCCTTCCTTGATTCTTTCAAATATAATTACGTTTGCATCTACAGACATACCAATTGTTAAAATGATACCTGCAATTCCTGGTAATGTTAATACCGCATTAAAAGATGCTAAAATTCCAAAAATAAATAAGATGTTTACAGTTAAAGCTATATCGGCATAAATACCAGCTTTTCCATAATATAAAATCATCCAAATTAAAACTAAGAAAATAGCTATACCAAATGATATAAAACTTGCATCAATTGCTTCTTGCCCTAAAGATGGTCCAACTACTTCAATTTGAATTATTCTTGCCGCCGCAGGTAATTTACCAGCTTTTAAAACTGTAGCAATATCTTCTGCTTCTTCAATCGTCATGCTTCCACCAGAAATAGAAGTTCTACCACCAGTAATAGCTTGATTTACAGAAGGTGCAGTGTATACATAATCGTCTAATACTACAGCAACAAAGTTACCAATATTATCACCAGTCATTTTAGCCCATTGTTTAGTTCCAGAGCTGTTCATTGTCATGCTTACTTCTGGCTTGTTCAATTGATCAAACATTTGAGAAGCATCTAAAATAACATCACCTTCAATTGTTGGTCTGTCATTTCTATTTCCTTTAATTGCATATAAATTAATTAACTCTGTACCATCAGTTCCTTTAGTAGATTTATAATCCCATAAAAACTTAGTATATCTTAACTCTGTAGGCAATAAAGTTCTAATTTCTTTTTTAGCTAATAAATTATTTACAGTTGCAGTGTCTAAAACGCTTGCATATGCTACAACAGAACTTAATTGTTGTTGAGATTGTGCTACGTTAGGAAATAAGTAGGTAAATAGATTTTTTTGAACTTTAGTAGAATCTGTAGATTCACCAAGTAAAGCGTCAATATCATCTTTTTTAATAGAGTCTTTTTCAGTCTCTAAAACAGAATCATCTTTTAATAATTCTGCAACTTTGTCATTTGCTGCAAAGAAAAAGTTTTGTACTTCTGCATTTGTTTGAACTTCCCAAAACTGTAATTCAGCTTTACTTGTAATTAGTTTTGTAACACGCTCAATATCTTTTGCTCCTGGTAATTCAATTTGAATTCTTCCAGAATTTCCAATTCTTTGAATATTTGGTTGCGTAACACCAAATTTATCTATTCTACTTCTTAATACCTCAAAAGCAGTACCAATAGAGCTATTTATTTCTTCTTGTAACGTTGTTTTTACAGTTGAATTTTCTTCGTCAAAAGAAATTTTTTCGCTTAATGCTTTTGTTCCAAAAATAGAAGGATCGCTTAATTTTGTAGTTCCAGCAATTTTTTCAAATTCTTCAAAGAATAGATCTAAATATGTAGAGTTACTGCTTTTTTGTCTTTCGTCTGCAGCATCTAAAGCTTTGTTAAAAACTTCATTTTTAGAATCATTTGCTAAACTTTTTAAAACTTCCTTTACAGAAACTTGTAAAATAGCGTTAACACCACCTCTTAAATCAAGACCAAGATTCATCTCTTTGTCTTTTACATCATTATAGGTAAATTTAGTAACGCCTAAATCTATAATGTTATCATTTGCAACACTGTCTAAGTACTTTCTTTCAAAAGTAGCTTTTTGTCTTGCGTCACTATCATTACCTTTAGTTGCTGCATAAGCAACTGCATCATCTTCAACTTTTGTAGCCAAAAATGTAAATGATAATTGATATAAACTCACTAACCCAAAAAGGATTGCGAATAATTTAATAAGTCCTTTGTTTTGCATGTTATTTATTTTATGTCGACTTTCTTTTTTTTAAAACGTGCAAATATAGTATTTCAAAGTACCCGAAGCAATTATTTTACACATTTATATTGTTGTTTTTTTGATGAATTTTTAAGAACTCAATTTTGAAATTTTATTAAGTCTTAAAATTGACTATATTTATTCATTAAAATCGATGAAAAAATCACTTATAAAGTATAAATATGGCACATTTATCAGATATTTCAATTGCACAATCTAAAAAGCTTCAACATATTAAAAATATTGCTAAAAAACTACAAGTTGATGAAGATGATTTAGAAATGTATGGAAAGTTTAAAGCTAAGCTTCCGTTGTATTTGATTGATGAAAAAAAAGTTCAGAAAAATAATTTAGTTTTAGTAACAGCTTTAACACCAACACCAGCAGGCGAAGGTAAAACTACAGTTTCTATTGGTTTAACAGAAGGTTTAAATAAAATAGGAAAACAAGCTATTGTTGTTTTAAGAGAGCCTTCTTTGGGACCTGTTTTTGGAATGAAAGGTGGCGCAGCTGGTGGTGGATATTCGCAAGTTGTACCAATGGAAGATATTAATTTGCATTTTACAGGTGATTTTAATGCTGTTGAAAAAGCGAATAATTTTTTATCAGCTTTAATTGATAATAATATTCAAAGTAAAACTAATAATTTAAATATCGATCCAAGAACAGTTCTGTGGAAACGTGTAATTGATTTGAATGATAGAGCTTTACGTGATGTAACAATTGGCTTAGGAGGTAGGTTTAATGGAATTCCCAGGCAAGATGGATTTAATATTACTCCTGCTTCTGAAGTGATGGCTATTTTGTGTATGGCTTCTGATTTAGAGAATTTAAAAAAACGTTTAGGAAATATTTTTATTGGTTTTACTTTTGATAATAAACCTGTTTTTGCAAGAGATTTAAAAGCAGAAAATGCGATGGCAATTTTATTAAAAGATGCCATAAAACCAAATTTAGTGCAAACTTTAGAAAAAAATCCTGCAATTATTCATGGCGGACCATTTGCAAATATTGCCCAAGGTACAAATACTATAATTGCAACTAAAATGGGTTTGTCTTTGTCTAATTATGTGATTACAGAAGCAGGTTTTGGTGCTGATTTAGGTGCAGAAAAATTCTTAAATATTAAATCTAAGTTTGCTAATTTAAATCCTAAATGTGTTGTTTTGGTTATGACAATAAGAGCTTTGCGTCATCATGGAGGAGCAAAAAAAGAAGAGTATAATATTCCTAATTTAGATAAAGTTATAGACGGATTCAAGAATCTTGAAAGGCATATAGAAAACATTAGAAAATTTAATGTTGAACCTGTTGTTGCTATTAATTCTTTTATTTCTGATACTGATGAAGAAGTTGCTTTTGTAATAGAAAAATGTGCAAACTTAGGTGTTGAAGCTGTTTTATCTGAAGGTTGGGCAAAAGGTGGAGTAGGAATGATAGATTTGGCAAAAGTAGTTGTAAATGTTGTTGAAAACAAAGCAAGTCAATATAAACCTTTGTACAATTGGAAATCTCCTGTAACAGATAAAATAGAAACTATTGCTAAAGAAATTTACGGGGCGAAAAATGTTGAATATAGTAAATTAGCGCAACTAAATTTAAGAAGAATTAATAGATTAGGGTTTAACGATTTTGCGATTTGTATGGCGAAAACTCAAAAGTCTTTTTCGGATGATGAATCCTTAATTGGAAGACCAGAAGGATTTACAGTAACCGTTAGAGAAATTGAAATTGCAGCAGGCGCAGAATTTATTATTCCAATTTTAGGAAAAATGATGCGAATGCCAGGTTTACCAGAGCATCCTGCATCAGAAAATATGACCATTGATAATAATAGCGTAATTTCTGGATTGTCTTAAAAAAATATACATTTAGCTAAAGCCATTTATAACATACATAATTTTAATATCTGTGGATAAATCCATGGTCTATTTATTTTTAAATGTTTAATTTATGGGGTAAAATAGCACAGGCATTAGTTTGTGTGTTCAATTATAAAATTAGATATTACTTGCTTTCGCCAAATAGGTGTTTAAATAATCTAAAGAAAACCTGTTGTGCATTTTGATGAAATTCTGTCAGTTCGAGTGAATTTTACGATTGAAATGAGTAAAGTTTGTATCGAGAATAAGAGTTTTAGCTTTTAAATAGTTCTCGATACAATTTTTCGTTCCTCAAAATCATTCGAACTGACAGTTTTGGATATTTTTAGTCCAAAATGCACAACGAGTTAAAGAAAGTTTTTCTAACAATTTTTATCAAACAATATTATTCATTTTTTAAAATTAGAGTAACACTAAGCCTTATTTCTCCATAAGAAACTTCTTCGTTTAGTTTTTCGTAAATAGGTTTCAATTCTACTTTTCTTTCTAATTCATTAAAAGCAATTCTTACATTGTCTAGAACTTTTTTAGTTACCAATTTTTCTAAATAAACTTCTTTTCCTTCCAAGTATAGCTGAGATAAATGGGAGTAAATAGTGGTAATTGATAGATTCCTTTCTTCTGCAATTTCTGTTGGATTTAATCCTTCCTTATACAGGTTATAAGTTTTTTGAGTTGTAGTAATTTTTCTTGGTTTTGCTATGTTTTTAAATTTACGAATTACGTTCATAAATTCTTCGCCATACTTTTCCATTTTGTTCATTCCAACTCCTGAAATAGCTAGAAATTCATTTTCGGTTGTAGGAAGTTCGCTTGCCATTAATTTTAATGTTTTGTCATTAAAAATGATATAAGCTGGCATGCTTTCTTCTTTTGCTATAGATAATCTTATTTTTTTTAGTTCTGTAAATAAGTCTTTATCAGCTTCGTCTATAGTTGTTGTTTTCGCAACTTTTTGAGTTTTCTTTTTATCTTTAGCGCTTATAGGTGTTGTTAATCGTATTTTTTTTTCTCCTTTTAAAACTTGCCATCCAATTGGGGAAATTTTTAAAGCAGAATTTTCGCTATACATTATTTCTATCAAACCTTGATTTGCCATTTGAATGATGTAATCTCGCCAATCAAAAAAAGAAACATCTTTTCCTATTCCGTATGTTTTTAGATTAAAATACTGTTTTTCATGAATATCTGCATTATTACTTCCTCTTAGTACATTTATTAACATGGTTATTCCGTCTTGCTCTTTCATTCTTGCAATTCCAGAAAGTGCTTTTTGAGTTAAAATAGTGCCTTCAAAATCTTTTGGAGGATTTTCGCAAACATCACAATTGCCACAATTTTCTGTAAGATGTTCTCCAAAATAGGATAATAATATTTTTCTTCTACACGATTTTGCTTCTGTAAATTGAAGCATTCTATTTAGCTTTTCTTTTTGCATTCCACTATTTGCACCATCATTAGCAAATTGACTATACAATACAAAATCCCTCATGTTATAATAGAGTATAGTTTCTGATGGTAATCCATCCCTTCCTGCTCTTCCGATTTCTTGGTAATAACCTTCAAGGTTTTTGGGTAAGTTATAATGAATTACAAAACGAACATTCGATTTATCAATTCCCATTCCGAAAGCAATCGTGGCAACAATTATTTTTGTGTCATCATTTATAAAATCGGTTTGTGTATTTTCTCTTTCTTCATGATTCATTCCTGCATGATAAAACGCAACAGAATGTCCTTCTTCTTTTAAATAACTAGCAACTTCTTCTGTGTTTTTTCTACTTAAACAATAAATAATACCGCTTTCGTTTTTTCTACGTTTTATAAAATTGATAATTTCTTGAAGTTTTTTCTTTTTTTGAACTTGACCTCTTACATCTATACTTAAATTTTTTCTATCAAAAGAAGAAATAAATAGTTTAGAATTTGATAAGCCTAATTGTTCCTGGATATCTATTCTAGCAGATTTATCCGCAGTAGCGGTTAATGCCATAAAAGGCACATCTGGAATTGAGTTTCTAAATATTTTTAGTTGCGTATATTCTGGTCTAAAATCATGACCCCACATACTTACACAATGTGCTTCGTCTATAGCAACAAGTTTTATATTTAGCTCTTTTAACCAAGTATTACTTACGGATATTAATTTTTCTGGAGATAAATACAATAATTGTAATTCTCCGTTCATTGCTTTGTTTATAACCTCGTTTTCTTCTTGGGGAGAAATAGAACTATTAAAAAAATCTGCTTTTATTCCGTTTGATTTTAGAGCTTGTACTTGGTCTTTCATTAATGAAATAAGTGGCGAAATTACAATTGTAATTCCGTCAAAAACCAATGCAGGTATTTGAAAACAGATAGATTTACCACCACCAGTTGGCATCAATACAAAACTGTCTTTTCCTTCTAAAGTTCTGTTGATAATTTCTTCTTGTAATGGTCTGAAGTTATCATAACCAAATACATTTTTTAAAATAGTATGTGTTTGCTTCTTCATTCTTAGCAATTAAGTTACAAACATACGTACTTTATCTATTTTAAGACAAATTGATTGTTACTCTTATTTTATTAGTATTATAAAGATTTAATTGTTAATGTTTAGAAAATAGATTTAAAGTAAATCGAAAAAAAGAATAATTACTTTTAGTAAAAATAGTTAGAATTACATTGAGTAACTTTAAAAGTAAAGTACGTGTAGAAAATAAAAAAAGCCTCAAAGAAAATCTAAGAGGCTTTTAAGTGTAAAACTGTGTTTTATATAAAATAAAAGTAGTTTGTTATAGTTCTAATAAACCGTTAGTTTTAGAAACACCTGCAGCAGATTCTTGCATATGCGCTTTCTCTGCATCGTTTAAGTTGATTTCTACAATGCTTTCAATTCCGTTTTTACCTAAAACAACAGGAACTCCAATACATAAATCATTTAAACCATATTCACCTTCTAATAAAGTAGAACAAGGGAAAATTTTCTTTTGATCACAAGCAATTGCTTGTACTAATGCACTAACTGCAGCTCCAGGAGCATACCAAGCAGAAGTACCTAATAATCCAGTTAATGTTGCTCCACCAACTTTAGTGTCTTGTAGAACTTGCGCTAATCTTTCATCTGAAATAAATTCAGATACTGGAACAGAATTTCTTGTAGCTAAACGAGTTAAAGGCACCATTCCTGTGTCAGAATGACCACCAATTACCATACCATCAACATCAGAAATAGGCGCACCTAAAGCTTCTGCTAATCTGTATTTAAAACGTGCAGAATCTAATGCTCCACCCATTCCAATAATTCTATTTTTTGGTAAACCTGTAGTTTTATGAACTAAATACGTCATTGTATCCATAGGATTTGAAACCACAATGATAATAGTGTTTGGAGAGTGTTCAATTAAGCTAGAAGAAACTGTTTTTACAATTCCTGCATTAATACCAATTAATTCTTCACGAGTCATACCTGGTTTTCTTGGAATACCAGAAGTAATTACACAGACATCAGAATTTGCAGTCTTTGCATAATCGTTTGTACTACCTGTAATCTTAGTATCAAAACTATTTAAAGATGCGGTTTGCATTAAATCCATAGCTTTACCTTCAGCAAAACCTTCTTTTATATCAAGGATTACTACTTCTGAAGCAAAATCTTTAATAGCAATGTATTCTGCACAACTTGCACCTACTGCACCTGCACCAACAACTGTAACTTTCATATATTTAATTTTTAATTATGTTGATAAATTTCGTTTCACAAAAATACTAATTTTAGAAATATTTTAATGTGATATATGTCATAAAAAAAGAGATCTTATTAATTATAATATCTTTTTTTATTAGTTTTTATTTTATCTAATGCTAAATGCTATACCTGCAGATATAGAGTTGTATTCTTGTAAAGTATAACTTCCAAATATTTTAAAGAACCCTAAGCTTAATCTAGCACCTAATGTAGTTCTAAAGCCATTAGATTCAAAGTCTAAATTGCTTGGTACAGATAATGTTTTGTCTATTGTTGGTTGTATAGGGTTGCCAGTTTCATACCTTCCTTTAAATGTGCCTTCCATTTTGTAATTAGATGAACCGTTGTTGTAGCCAATACCTCCATAAACGTTTATAATTGGAAAATTTAATGAAGCAATTGCTTGAACGGTAAAGGCTTCTAAGCTAAACTCTGTTAAGGCATTTTTAATTTCTATACCAGCTTGGTTGTTTGATGGGAAATCTTGATCAGGAATTCCATAATCTACATCCATAGTTGTATATGCTGCTAGTAGCGAAATATGTAAAGGTGTTTTACCAATTGGACCAAACCAATCTGTAATTTCTTTTTTAATACCTACTCCTAACATCTTTACAGAGCCATCATCTTCACCAAAATTAACTTCAGGTACCATTCTAATCATGGCGTCTATTTTCCAGGGTAATCCAACATTTAGTTGGGCAATTGGTGCTGGTACAGAGTTTAAGGGTAAATCTTCTTTTATTCCTCCAGGAGCATCGAAATTAGCTGTTACATTATTTCCATCTATGGTGGTGTTTACTGTCATTGGTGTTGTGTTGCTAGGACCTCCAAAAGTAGAAGCTGTAGCGGATGTAGATGTAACAGAAGTTAATGCCAAAGCACTTATATTAAAGAGTTCTTTTTCTGATGGAATTGCAGAAGCGCTTAATCCAACAGATAAATCGAAACCAAATTTTTTGTGAACTTTTGCTGTGTGATACCATCCACTATTCATGCTATTTAGAAATCCTTCCATTCCTGGGGCAAAATAGGTTTGTAAAAGCTTTTGAGAATCTGCAACATCAGCTAAAAGGATGGCTTCGAAACCATCTTGAGCTTTTGTGTTAAAAGATAGAGCAAAAATGCTCATGAAAATTAAAATAGATTTTTTCATTTTTATTGAGTTTAGTTATTGTTAATAATGAGGGTTGTTAGCTAATATATAAAAAAAAACACATTCTTTTTTAAGAATGTGTTTTTATCAGTATTTAAATTTTTGAATTATACATCTATATTAGCGTATTTTGCATTTCTTTCAATAAAATCTCTACGAGGTGGAACTTCATCTCCCATTAACATAGAGAAAACTCTATCAGCTTCAGTTCCGCTATCGATTACAACTTTACGTAATGTTCTAAATTCTGGGTTCATTGTTGTGTCCCAAAGTTGTTCTGCATTCATCTCTCCAAGACCTTTATATCTTTGAATAGCTACATTACCACCTAATTTTTGAGCAATTAAATCACGTTGATTATCATCCCAAGCGTATTCTCTTTTTTGTCCTTTTTTAACTAAATATAAAGGAGGTGTTGCAATATAAATATAACCTTGTTCAACCATTTCTCTCATGTATCTAAAGAAGAAAGTTAATATTAAGGTAGCAATATGTGATCCATCTACATCGGCATCACACATAATAACTACTTTATGATAACGAACTTTTGATAAATTTAAAGCTCTAGGGTCTTCTTCTGTACCAATAGAAACACCTAAAGCTGTAAACATGTTCTTGATTTCTTCGTTTTCAAAAACTTTGTGTTGCATTGCTTTTTCTACGTTCAGGATTTTTCCACGTAGTGGTAAAATTGCTTGAAAGTTTCTATCTCTACCTTGTTTTGCTGTTCCACCTGCAGAATCTCCCTCAACTAAGAAAATTTCACATTGTTCAGGGTCGGTTTCTGAGCAGTCAGATAATTTACCAGGTAAACCGCCAATACTCATTACAGTTTTACGTTGTACCATTTCTCTGGCTTTACGTGCTGCATGACGTGCTGTTGCTGCTAAAATTACTTTTTGAACTATTATTTTAGCATCATTAGGATTTTCTTCTAAATAATCAGCTAACATTTCTGAAACTGCTTGAGAAACTGCAGAAGTAACTTCTCTGTTTCCTAATTTAGTTTTTGTTTGTCCTTCAAATTGAGGTTCTGCAACTTTTACAGATACAATTGCTGTTAATCCTTCTCGAAAATCATCACCAGCAATTTCAAATTTTACATTTTTTAATAAACCAGATTCATCGGCATATTTTTTTAATGTACTTGTTAATCCACGTCTAAAACCAGATAAATGTGTTCCTCCTTCATGCGTATTAATGTTGTTTACATAAGAATGTAAATTTTCTGCATAAGAAGTGTTGTAAACCATGGCAACTTCAACAGGAATTCCGTTTTTTTCGCCTTCCATAGAAATTACAGAAGCTGTTAATTGCTCTCTTGTAGAGTCTAAGTACTTAATAAACTCTGGTAAACCTTCATCAGAATGAAAAGTTTCTGAAATAAAGTTTCCTTCATCATCAGTTTCTCTTCTGTCGGTTAAAGAAATTGTAATTCCTTTATTTAGGTAAGCTAGCTCTCGCATACGAGTTGCTAGTGTTTCGTAGTTATACTCAGTAGTTTGTGCAAAAATTGATTTGTCTGGTAAAAAAGTTACAATAGTTCCAGTAAAATCTGTGTCTCCAATAGTTTTTACAGGATATAAAGTTTTTCCTTTAGCATATTCTTGCTGCCAAATTTTACCTTCTTTATGAACTGTTGCGGTTAAATGGTCTGATAAAGCGTTAACACAAGAAACTCCAACACCGTGTAAACCACCAGAAACTTTATATGAATCTTTATCAAATTTACCTCCAGCACCAATTTTAGTCATTACAACTTGTAGTGCAGAAACGCCTTCTTTTTGGTGAATTCCTACAGGAATTCCACGTCCATTATCTTTTGTCGTAATAGAATTATCCTCGTTTATTGTAACATTAATAGTATCACAATAACCACCCATTGCTTCATCAATAGAGTTATCTACAACTTCATAAACTAAGTGATGCAAACCTCTAACACCAACATCTCCAATATACATGGATGGACGCATTCTTACATGCTCCATTCCTTCTAATGCCTGAATACTCGAGGCATCATAACTATGTTTTTTTTCTTCGCTCATTATAAAAGTGAATTATTAATTTTTAGGTTGATAAAATCCGTCATGAAAAACATGATTTATTAAACCCAAATTTACAATTTTAAAGATTCATTTTAAGGCTTTTTATTGATTTTGTTTTAAAATCTTCAATTTTTATTAAAAATAAATAAGTGTCTTAAATAGCTTAAAAATGGTTTTATTTCTGATTTTTAAAATTTTAAGTATACTTGAAGTTTGATGAATCAAAAAAATTGCTCTAATTCAAAATTTTGCAATTATGTTTTCCTTATAAAACTCTTAATTTATTCTTTTTTTGGCTGATTTAGAAATTAAAATTAAGAAGGTTTTAAATTAAAAGGAAGTGTAAGTTTTACAAAAAATAAGTTTAGTGATGGATGGAAATAATCCTTTGAAAATAGAAAATCATTCTATTCAGAAAAATGTATGCTAGATATTTCTGTAAATAATAATTCTCCATAGTGTTGTGATGTATTGAAAAGTGTCATCAGAAAATTAAAACTTAAATAAAATAAAACTCACTCTCGTAAGGTTTAAAAATAATTGATGAAAAATCTGTTAAGTCATCTGATTTTTAATTTTTTATCTGATAAATGAAAAAGGAATTTAAATTAACAACTCCTAGTTAAGTGATGTTAAATAAACTATTACTAATATGTGAAATTTTTATCAATAACATCAATATTTACTTAAATAAGTAACGCTACAATTACATTAAGGTAACAGGATTATAATGTCACAGGCATAAATTTGAATTTTTAACAATTCTTTAAATTCAAAAATAATGCACTTTAAATTTTTATTTACATTATCTATACTTTTTAGTATACTCAATATTAATGCCCAAAATACAGGCGCATTAAAAGGTACAGTTACAACCGAACAAGGAGAGCCAATTATGGGCGCTAGTATCTTTGTAAAAGGTTTGTCTATGGGAACAACTTCTGATATTGACGGAGCATTTTCCTTTGAAAAAATGCCCAATAATACTTATGTAATTCAAGTATCATATATAGGATACAATACAATTACAAAACAAGTAGTAATTTCAAAATTAGAAACTATTCAGAACTTTACTTTAAAAGAAAGTTCTTATATGTTAGAAGGAGTTGTAGTTACATCTCAAAAAAGAGAGCAAAAAAATAAAGATGTACCAATTGCGATTACTTCTTACGGAACAGATTTTATAGAGAATCAAGGAACTTTCGAATATGATGCTTTATCAGATTATGTGCCAGGTCTTCAGGTTCAAATTCAAAGTGTTAATAATCCTGGTATTGTAATTAGAGGGATTACAAGTGATAGTGGAGATTCTAGAGTAGAACCAAGAGTTTCTATTTTTCAAGACGGAGTTTCAATTAGTAAATCTAGAGGTTCTGTTGTGGAATTATATGATATAGAACGTGTAGAAGTTTTAAAAGGTCCGCAAGGAACATTGTTTGGTAGAGGCGCTCAAATAGGAGCAATGCACATTATTCAAAATAAAGCAAAAAATGAAACATCTGGTTCTGCAAAATTAGGATACGGTAATTTTAATCAGTTTTTAGCAACCGGACATTATAATGCTCCTTTGGTAGATGATAAATTATTTTTTAGAGCTGCTGCAATCTATAATAAAAGAGATGGTTTTATTGAAAATATTTCTGGTGGAGATTTAAACGGAAAAGAAACAGTAGCCTTTAGAACTTCTTTTAAATACTTATTAAATGACAATACAAGTTTAGATGTTATTGCAAATTGGCAACAAGACACACCTCCAGGAACTTCTTTTAAAAGTGGAACTTATGCGCCTTTAGGAGGAGATACAAACCCAAATACTTTTGCAGATTTAGAAAGAGGAGAAGAATTAGGATTAGATAGAACGGTTTGGGGTGTAACAGCAATCTTAAAACATAGCTTTAATGATGTATGGGATTTAACATCAACAACTGCATACAGAGAATTCGATTCTAATGAAGCTTTTGATGCAGACGGAACAGTTGCTCCAGCTTTATTCTTCAATGAAATATCAATAGGTAAACAATTCAGTCAAGAATTTAGAATCAACTTTGATAATGATGATAAATTTAGAGGTTTTTTTGGAGCTAATTTCTTCTACGAAGATGGTTCGCAAAGTGTGCCTTGGGAATATGACGAAAGAAGTGTAGCGATGTTACTTTTAAATCCTACTTTTCTTGTATCTAATGGAGTGGCAGTTTTAGCACCTTCTATACCAAACGATCCAAGTACATTTGGCGCAATTGCAGGCGCTCCATTAAATTCATTTAATAAAGAAACCTATACAAATTTTGGAGAAAATTATTCTGGAGATATTTTTGCGGATGCTTCTTATGATGTTACGGATAAATTATCATTTACCTTAGGTTTAAGAGCAACTCTAGAAAATATTAATGCAGCTTATGAGGTTACAGATACCGAAGTACCGTCTGTTTTAGGGTATTTGTCAGGTAATTATCCAAATACATTATTTGCATCAACTAATGGAGAAAAAATAGAAGCGAGTGAAAGCTTTTTATCAGCAGTAGGTCGTTTTGCAGTAAATTATGCAGTAAATGAAGAAGTTACGTTATTTGGAACAACTTCTAGAGGAAGAAGACCTAATGTTATCAATGTAGCAGCAACCGAAACAAATATTTTGTCAGATGAAATTGTTTGGTCTTATGAAGTAGGTGCAAAATCATTATTCTTAAATAACAGCTTACAATTTGATGTAAATGCTTATGTATATAATTATTCTAACTTTCAAACATCAGTTGCTAAATTAGAAAACGGAGTTTTAACAGCTACAACAGAAGACAGTGGTAATGCAAGTTCTTTTGGTTTTGAAGTTGCATTACAATACGCTTTTTCTAAAACGTCAAGCTTTTTTGCTAATTATGGTTATATAGATGCTTCTTTTGATGATGTAGATTCAGATGGAAATGCACAAGAATTAGCAGGAAATACATTCAGATTAACACCTGAAAATTCATTTTCAGCAGGTTTTAATATCAATTTAGATGTAAATAAAAATTTAAGTTACTTTTTTAGACCTACTTATACTTATAAATCTAAAGTGTTTTTTGAAGAAACAAACTTACCAGAAATTTCTCAAGATGGTTATGGTTTGTTAAACTTTAGAACTGGGCTTGTTGTTAACAAAAATTATGAAATCAATTTTTATATGACCAATGTTTTGGACAAAGAATTTATTGTTGATGCAGGTAATACAGGTGGTGCATTTGGGATACCAACTTTTATTGCAGGAGCTCCTAGATTTTTTGGAGTACAAGTGAAAGCGGAGTTTTAATAACTATATTAATAAAATTAAAAGCTATTTAATAAAACTTATTAGATAGCTTTTTAAATTCAATTATTATGCAAAAAACATTTTTGACTTTTATATTAATAGCCTTTGGGTTTGCTATTAAAGCACAAGAAGTACAATCAATAAAAAATATAGAAAGCATTATACACGATAAAGAAATTAGCAATAAAAACATCAAGCCAAACAATCAAGCAAAAATTATTTGGTCAGAAAGTTATAAAGAAAAACAATCTCCAATTGCGTTTGTGTATTTGCATGGTTTTGGAGCTAGTAGTAGAGAAGGTGAACCAATTATGAGTCAGCTTTCTAAAAAATACAATGCCAATGTGTATATGTCTCGTTTAAAAGAACACGGAATTAGTAGAGAGGATAGTTTTAGTAAATTAACACCAGACAATTATATAGAAACGGCAAAAGAAGCTTTGTCTATTGGTAAATTAATTGGTAAAAAAATAATTTTAGTTAGTACTTCTACCGGAGGTTCTTTAAGTTTAAAATTAGCTTCAGAAGATAATTCTATTGCAGGTTTAATAATGTACTCGCCTTTTATAGATCTTAAAAACCCTGCTTTTAAAATGATTACTACTCCAGAAGGAAAAGCTGGATTTATAAAAATGAATAAAGGGAGTAAAATAATGAAACAAGAAAGACCAAAAGAAGAATCAAAATATTGGTCTACAATTTATCATATTGATGGTTATGAATCTTTAATTAAAATGATTGTAAAGAACATGACTCCAGAAACTTTCTCTAAAGTTAAAATCCCTGCATTTGTTGGGTATTACTATAAGAATGAAAAAGAACAAGATCAAGTAGTTTCTGTACCTGCCATTTTAAAAATGTTTGATGGTTTAGGGACTCCTGAAAATAAAAAAGTAAAAAAAGCTTTTCCAAAAACAGGGAATCATGTTATCGGTTGCGATTTAAGATCTAAAGATTGGAAAAGTGTATACAATGAAACAGTTTCTTTTATAGATGAAGTAATTCTAGAGAAAGAAAAACAATACAGTTTCGATTTACAAGGTCATAGAGGAGCAAGAGGTTTATCACCAGAAAATACAATTCAAGCTTTTGACAAAGCATTAGAATTGGGTGTAAATACATTAGAATTAGACGTGGTAATTAGTAAAGACAATAAAGTAGTTGTTTCTCACGAACCTTGGTTAAATGATGAAGTTACCTTAGATTCAAAAGGAAAAAACATCACAAAAGAAGATGCTAAAGCTTTTAATATTTATAAAAATAAATATAAAAAGATAAAGAGTTATGATGTTGGTTCTATTGGAAATCCGAAGTTTTTAGAGCAGAAAAAAGAGAAAGCTTACAAACCATTATTGTCTGAAGTGATTACTTTTTCTGAGGCTAAAAATGATCAAATTCGTTATAATGTTGAGATTAAAAGTACGCCAACAGATGAAAAAAACGGATTCCAACCTTCTGTTGCTGAATTTTCTGATCTTGTTATAGCTCAATTAAAAAACGCAAAATTACCATTAGAAAAAATAACGGTACAAAGTTTTGATCCTAGAGTTTTAGAGTACATTCATAAAACGTATCCAGCATTTACTTTGGCGTTTTTAACCTATCAAAATGATTTTGAAACGAATTTAAAAATGTTAAGTTTTGTGCCAGAAATTTATAGTCCTTATTTTATTTTACTGAATAAAGAGGAAGTAAAAACGATTCAAAATAAAAACATGAAAGTTATTCCTTGGACCGTTAATAAAAAGGACGACATGATTAATTTACTTAAAATGGGTGTTGACGGAATTATTACAGATTACCCAAATATTGCAATTCCGTTAAGAAAATAAATCAATTATATTTTATTGATGAAGAATTATATTAAAATATTTACAAAAAAAATCCTGCATAAAGCAGGATTTTTTTTGTAATTATAATTCAGTAAAATAATTTTATCTTATAATTCTCACATTCATTTCTTCTACTTTTTTATCAGATAAAGGAGAAGGAGCATTAAATAATAAATCTTCTGAAGTTCCTGTTTTTGGGAAAGCCATGACTTCTCTAATAGAAGCTTTCTTTTCTAAAATCATCATTAAACGATCAATTCCCCAAGCAATTCCTCCGTGTGGTGGCGCTCCATATTGAAACGCTTTGTACATCGTGCCAACGCTTTTCATCATTTCCTCTTTATTGTAACCCATATTTTTATAGGTTGCTTCTAAAATTTCTGCTTTATGTGCACGAACAGAACCTCCACCAATTTCATAACCGTTTAAGATTAAATCGTATTGTTGCGCGATAATGGTTCCAATTTCATCATCAGTATTGTTCATGTGTTTTTCTAAATCGTAGATGGCTGGCATAGAAAACGGATTGTGTGTAAACGTCCAACGTCCTTCGTCTGTTTTCTCAAACATCGGGAAATCTACCACCCAAGCTGGTCTTAATTCTTTAGGGTTTATCAATTTTAAGATTCTTCCCATTTCTTGACGAACAGCATCTAATGCTTTATTTGCTGTTGCATAATCTGCTGCAGAGAAAAATACGATATCTCCTACTTGAGCATCTGTAGCTTTTATAATATTAGCTGCAATTTCTTCGCCTAAAAACTTAATAATTGGCGATTGTAAATCATTTTCATTTACAATAATATACGCTAAACCACCTAAACCATTTTGTTGTGCAATGGCTGTTAAGTTTTCAATTTGACCTTTAGACATACGTTTGTTTCCTTGCTCTTCTGCAGAAACCTTAATACATTTTACAATTCCGCCATCATCAATAGGTTTGCTAAAAACTTGAAATGTGGTGTCTTTTACAATGTCTGTAATGTCTTGCATTTGCAAACCATAACGTAAATCTGGTCTATCACAACCATATTTATCCATCGCATCTTTGTAGGTAATTATTTCAAATGGATGTAAAATCCATTTTTTACCATAGATTTTTTTAACAACTTCGTTAAACATTTTGGTGTTTAAATCGATAATCTGTTGCATACTTGCGTATGCCATCTCAATATCTAGTTGTGTAAATTCAGGTTGACGATCTCCACGAGAATCTTCATCTCTAAAACAACGTGCAATTTGAAAATATTTTTCAAATCCACCAACCATTAACATTTGTTTAAACTGCTGTGGCGCTTGTGGTAAAGTATAGAAAGAACCTGCTTGTTTTCTTGTTGGAACAATAAATTCTCTTGCACCTTCATCTGTTCCTGCAGTTAAAATTGGTGTTTCAATTTCTAAGAATTCTTCTTCGTCTAAAACATCACGTAATAACTTAATTACTTTATGGCGATTTACAATTGCTTTACGAACATCATCATTTCTATGATCTAAAAACTTGTATTGAAAACGAACATTTTCATTCGATTTTGTAGCTTTCTTAATTTCAAAAGGAAGCGTTTTAGATAAGTTTAAGATTTCTAAAACAGCTGTTTCAAGCTCAATTTTACCTGTTCTTAAACCTGCATTGTAATCATCTTCTTTTCTTTGAACTACAACACCAGTAACCATAATTACTGTTTCTGGTTTTAATTTTACAAGTTCATCTAAATTAGGAAACGTTTCTCTACTTAAACGTACTTGAAAAATTTGATTGCTTGAATCGCGTAAATCAATAAAAATTAATTCACCATGATCTCGAACACTTGCAACCCAACCAGCTAAAGTAACTTCTTCATTAATAGAAGTTTCTGATAATTGAGAAATTTTATGAGTTCTATACTCTTCTTTTATTATTAGAGGAATTTGAGGTAAAATTTCTTCTAAGTTTCCTTTTTGACCTTCTTTATCCGCTTTTAATTGTTGGGTTTTAGCTGTTGGATGAGAACCAGTAGCTAAAGGCGAATGGCTAAGTGCTTTTAGAATTTCAGTTCTAATAACTTTACCTGATGCTCCTTTACCGATAATTGCAATTACTTTACCAACAAGAATTCCTGCTTTACCTTGGTTTCCTGCTTTAATATCGTTGGCGATTGCTTCATTGTCTGCAATTACTTTTATAACGGCATCTTTTATTTTGTCTTCTGATATCGTATTGTCATCAAAATACTTTTTATAATCAAAAGTTCTGTCTTTTAAGTATGAAGTTATTCCGTTTTGAACTAAAACAGAAGTAATTTTATCTTCTTTAAATAATTGGAAAATTTCAGTTAAGTGTGCAATACTATGAATATTTGCATATTCATCTGCGCCAATATTATTTACCAATGTTTTTGCAACAAAAGATGGATCTTTAATTACATTATTAATCGCAATAAAAGTTTCTGAACGTAAAGAATCCGCAGTAAAAAACTTAGCATCTTGCGGTAAAACGCCACCTTTTATCAGAATAGATTCTACAGCAAAAGGTAAAGAACTTACATCTACATCTATACTCTCTACAACTTGCTTAATATTTACAAAAGGTAAATCTGGTTCAGAAATAAAACGATAATCTGCTTCAAATTCCTTTGTACGCATTGTTTTGGTTTGCTTTAAATCGGCATCCCATAAAACTGTAGTTTGTTCTGGTCTAAACTCTTTATGTTCTATAAAATAGTTAAGTTGTTTCTCAATTTCTTCCTTCAAAGCATCCACCATAAACTTAAACGAATTCAAGTTTTTAATTTCTGTTCTTGGATTTAAATGATACGTATGTTTTTTTCTAAGTGATACAGAAACATCAGATTTAAACTCACCTTTTTCAAGATTTGCTTCTGATATTTTTAAATTCTGAACAATTCTCTGAATATATTGTGCGTAGGTCGATGCATCTTCGATATGGCGAATACAAGGATCGGTTACAATTTCTATTAAAGGAACTCCAGCTTTATTAAAATCGACTAAAGAAACTTTCTTTTCATGCATCAATTTTGCAGCATCTTCCTCAATATGAACTTGGGTTAAAGTCACTGTAAATTGAGATCCATCATTTCTATAACAAGAAACTTGACCGTCTGGAATTACAGGATTATGAAACTGCGTAATTTGAATGTTCTTTGGATTATCTGGATACTCATAGTGCTTTCTATCCCAAGAAATAACTTCATTTCTAAAAGTAGATTTTACTGCTTTTCCAAAATAAATAGCTTTTTTAATTGCTTCTTTATTGATGGATGGTAAAACGCCCATTTGTCCTGTGCAAACAGAACATATATTGGTGTTTGGTTGTTCTATTTCTTGATTTGCGCAAGAACAGAATAACTTCGATTTTGTGTTTAAACGAACGTGTGTTTCAAGACCGATTACTAACTCTAAATCGTGCTTTTTTAATAGCTTATTTAATTGTTCCAGTTCCATTATATCGTATCTTTTAAGAAGTTAGCAAACTTCAAAACGAGTTCGTCATTATTTTTTGCAGCAGTAATCTGTAAGCCAGTTGCTGTTCCTTGAGGTATTGTTAAAGTTGGTAATTGTCCTAAACTAAAGCCAACTGTGTAAGCATCCGATAAATACATTGCTAAAGGATCTTTTAAACTATCGCCAATTTTTGGTGGCGAATTTGGTGTTACTGGCGATAAAATAATATCAACTTCTTTAAAATCTTTTTCAAAATTATCAGCAATTTGATCTCTTAAATTCAATCCTTTTAAATAGATTTCATCAGAAAAACCTTGAGACAACACTTGATTTCCACCAACAATTCTACGTTTTGTTTCTTCAGAAAAGTTTTCTGAACGTGTTATAGAATACGTGTCTTTTAAATTATCACCTTCAATTCTTGCGCCGTAATTTGTGCCATCTAATCTTGATAAATTAGAAGCCGTTTCTGCCATTGCTAACGTATAATAGGTAGAAACTAAAGTGTCAGCTTCAAAGAAATCTAGTTCTTTAACTTCAATTCCTTTTGCTTTTATTTTTTCTATGGATGCTAAAAAATCAGCTTTTACTTGCGCATCAATTGCATCGCTTTCTATAAAATTCTTAAAATAGCCAACTGTTTTTATTTCATCAGCATTTAAAATATTGTCTTCTAAAATTGTTTCTGATTGATAAGTTGTCTGATCTTTTATATCCTTTCCACTCATCACATTTAAAACAATTCTAATATCTTCTATAGATTTTGCAATTGGCCCCACACAATCTGTTGACGATGCATATGCCATTAATCCAAACCTTGAAATTCTTCCATAAGAAGGTTTTAATCCGAAGATTTTATTATAACCTGCTGGTTGACGAATTGAACCACCAGTATCTCCACCAATTGAAAAAACAGTAAAGTCTTTTGCAACATTTACGGCAGAACCACCACTAGAACCACCAGAAACTAAATTGGTGTTTAGAGCATTTTTTACAGCTCCGAAAATGGTGTTTTCTGATGAAGAACCATGACCAAAACTATCGCAATTTTCTTTTACTAAAGGTATTGCTCCAGCGTCTAACAATTTTTGAATTGCAGTTGCTGTATATGAAGATTTGTAGTTTTTTAATAAATCTGAACTTGCAGTAGCTAAAGTGCCTTGCAACATATAAACATCTTTAATTCCAAAAGGAATTCCTTCTAGTAAACCAATTTCTTGTCCGTTTTCAATTTTAGCATCTACTTTAGTCGCTAATTCTAAAGCTAATGTATCTAAAAGAGCATTTACGGTATTGTGAGTGTTCGATTTTAATAAATCTAATCTGTCTTGCACTAATTTTGTACAAGTTATTTCTTTGTTCATCAATTGCTGATGAATCTCGTGTATTTGCGATTTCATAACTATTCTTCTATCACTTTTGCAACTACTAAATAGCCATTTTTTTCTTTCGGAAAGTTTTCAATAATGATTTGCTTTTCGGCATTAGGACTATCAATAACAACATCACTTCTTAAATCATCTAAAGAAACGGCATTATTATGATTATTATTAAAAGAATTATTATTTATTGAATTGGCATTTTTTATGGATTCGAATAATTTATTCACAGACTCAGATGGCTGCGCTCCTTTAATACTAGACAAAATGTCTACAGTCATAATTTTACTCATTTCTTTTTTTGTTTTAGTTTATATATAAACTTAAGGCGGCAAAACTACAAAAGTTTTAACTCTGATTAAAGTATTATATAAATAAAACACACCAACAATTTAAGTAGTAAATCATTGGTGCGTTAATTAATTCAGTAAATTCAAATCAAACATATGTTTGGAGGTACAAATATATCTTTTTTCATTCTACTTGAAAAGTTAATATTTGTATATGGTTTTAAATTGATACTTTATCTGTATTATTTGTTGTTATTTGTAATGAAAATTAATTTTTTTTTATATTTTAATTTATAATCATAAATTATGAAAAAAAACTTAAAATAAAATTTGTTCAAATAGAAATTGCTTTCTACATTTGTACCTCAATGAAAAACAATACAAAAAATACATGGTGGTGGAACTCTCTTATTAAATAAGTGAGAAGTATACTATATGTAAAAATATAATAAAAAGGCTTATCTCACGATAAGCCTTTTCGCTTTTTATTAAGCGTCATTACGAGGAGTTTACAACAAAGTAATCTCTTTATAAATAAACAGATTGCCACAGCAAATTAAATTTTTGCTTCGCAATGACACATAATAGAAGAATGAAAAAAATACAATTTAAAACAATTTCTAAAACAAAAATGGCAGACACAGTTACACCTGTAGGTTTGTATTTACGTTTTAGAGATAAATACGCTAACACTTTGTTGTTAGAAAGCTCAGACTATCATAGTAAAGACGAAAGTTTTTCTTTTATAGCAATAGATCCTGTGGTTTCTATAAAAGCAGAAAATCATCATTTAAGTTTTTCTCATAAAGGAGTTGAGTTAGAAAATAAAGAAATAGGAAGAGATTTTAACGCAATTTTCGAAAGTTACAGTCAAACAATAGATTTAGATTGTCCTGCAGAATTAAAATCATTTAACGGTTTGTATGGTTATACAACCTATGATTCTGTTCAGTATTTCGAAAATATTGATTTAAATGTAAAAGAAGCTCCATCTGCAATTCCTTTAATGCAGTACAGTTTTTACAGATTTATTATTGCTATCAATCATTTTAATGATGAAATGACATTGATAGAAAATATTGAAGAAGGAACTGAATCGCGCATAAAAGAAATTCAATCAATTATAGATGCTCAGACATTTAATACGCAGAATTTCGAAATTGATGGAGAAGAAACTTCAAATATAAAAGGAGAAGAATTTATAGAATATGTAAAGAAAGCAAAATCTCATTGTAAAAGAGGAGACGTTTTTCAACTTGTTTTATCACGCCAATTTCAACAAAAATTTAAAGGAGATGAATTTAATGTGTATAGAGCATTACGTTCTATAAATCCATCACCATATTTATTTTATTTCGATTATGGTTCTTTTAAATTAATGGGATCTTCACCAGAAGCACAAATTAAAATTTCTGCGGGTAAAGCAACTATTAATCCAATTGCAGGTACTTTTAGAAGAACTGGTGATATGGCAAAAGATATTTTGTTAGGAAAAAAATTATCTGCAGATAAAAAAGAAACTGCAGAACATGTAATGTTGGTAGATTTAGCTCGTAATGATTTAAGTAAACATGCAGATAATGTAGAAGTTGAGGTATTTAAAGAAGTGCAATATTTTAGTCACGTAATTCACTTGGTTTCTACAGTTTCTGGTCAGTTAAAAGGAAACCCAATAGAAATTGTTGGAGACACTTTTCCTGCAGGAACTTTAAGTGGAGCACCAAAATACAAGGCAATGCAATTAATAGATACTTATGAGAACCAATCTCGTGGGTTTTATGGAGGAGCAGTAGGTATTATTGGTTTAGACGGTTCTGTAAATTTGGCAATTGCAATTCGTTCTTTTGTAAGTAAAAACAACGTTTTATATTACCAAGCAGGAGCAGGAATCGTAATTCATTCCGATGAAGAAAAAGAATTACAAGAAGTAAATAATAAATTAGCAGCGTTAAAAAAAGCGTTGATTTTGGCAGAAAATATTTAGGGCGTTTTAACAGGCTTTCCACTATATCTTTTTATTTTAAAAAGAAAATAAAAAGGATGCCGTTTCAATCCCTAACGCAAATTGAGTTTTAAGTCATTACGAGGAGTTTTTCCAACGAAGTAATCTCTTAATTAATAAACAGATTGCCACAGCAAATTAAAAATTTGTTTCGCAATGACAATTAGATAGAAAAATGAAAATATTAATATTAGATAATTACGATTCGTTTACCTATAACTTAGTTCATATGGTAGAAAAAATTACAGGAAATTTTCCTGCAGTTTTTAGAAACGATGAAATCAGTATTGCAGATGTAGGCAACTACGATATAATAATGTTATCTCCAGGACCAGGAATTCCAGATGAAGCAGGAATCTTAAAAGAGGTAATTAAAACCTACGCAGGAATAAAACCAATTTTTGGAGTTTGTTTAGGTTTACAAGCAATTACAGAAGTTTTTGGAGGAACAATTATCAATTTAGATGAGGTTTTTCACGGAGTTGCTACAGAAATGAAAGTAACAGATAAAAATGCGACTATTTTTAAAGATGTTTCAGAAACATTTTTAGCAGCACGTTATCATTCTTGGGCAGCAACAGATGAAGGTTTTCCAGAATCAATTCAGGTAACAGCAAGAGATAAAGATGGATTAATTCAGGCAATTGAGCATAAAGAATTTCCAATTTCTGCAGTTCAGTTTCATCCAGAATCTATTTTAACAGATGTTGGTGAGCAATTGGTTACTAATTTTATAAATAGTTGCCCATCCTAACCTTCCCAAAGGGAAGGAACTAGCAAGTTTGTGCAAAAGAAAAAATAAAGAGTAAAATTAACACAAGAGTATTTTTCCCCTTGGGGGAAATTAAAAGGGGCTTTAATGAAACAAATTTTAAATAGACTTTATAATCACGAAAGATTGTCTAAATCAGAGGCTACACAAATCTTAAAAGATATTGCTGCAGAAAAATATAATGATGCACATTTAGCTTCTTTTATGACTGTTTTTATGATGCGCCCAATTACGGCAGATGAACTTTCTGGTTTTAGAAATGCATTAAAAGAATTATCAATAAAAGTAGATTTATCAGATTATAATACCATTGATATTGTTGGAACTGGTGGTGATGGAAAAGATACATTCAATATATCAACCTTAACATCATTTATTGTTGCAGGAACAGGACAAAAAGTAGCAAAACACGGTAATTATTCTGTGTCTTCTCAATCTGGTTCTTCAGATATGTTAGAGAGTTTTGGCTACAATTTTACTAATGATGAAAATGTTTTAAAAGAGCATTTAGAAAAAGCAAATATTTGCTTTTTACATGCGCCAAAATTTCATCCAGCTATGAAAGCTGTTGGACCAACGAGAAAAGCGTTGGCGTTAAAAACATTCTTTAATATGTTAGGCCCTTTGGTAAACCCAAGTTCACCAAAAAACCACATGTTAGGGACTTTTAATATGGAAATTGCACGTTTGTACAATTACATATTACAAGAAGAAAATATTAATTACGGAATTATTCATGCTTTAGATGGTTATGATGAAATTTCGCTAACAAGCGGATTTAAGTTGTTTACAAAAAACGGTGAACAAATTATAAACCCAGAAGATTTAGGGCAAAAGAGAATTCAACAATCAGAAATTTTTGGAGGAACTTCTGTTGCTGATGCAGCCAAAATTTTTAAATCTATTTTAGACGGAAAAGGAACTGAAGCACAAAATAATGTGGTTTTAACAAATGCTGCTTTTGCATTGACAATTGTTGATGAAAATAAGACTTTTCAAACTGCTTTTGCAGAAGCAAAAGATTCACTTTTTGGATTGAAAGCAAAACAAACATTAGATAAATTAGTAAGTCTATAAAATGAAAAAGTTCTCGATACAATTTTCTCAAAAAAAAATCGAAAATCACTCGAACTGACATACTTATTGTCACATCGAGTGAATTTGAGAAGAATGAACAAATTTGTATCGAGATGTTTTAATAAATAGTAATAATGACAAAAAAGAAAAAGAATATAATTTTGATTATTCCTGCTTTTCTAATAATGGGAGCAGCTATAGGTTTGCAAACAAAAGGTGTTATTAAACAGACTTTAATTGGTTTGGTTGTAGGAGTTATAATTTATTTTTTTCTTAAGTATAGGAACAAAAAGTTAAATAATTAACAATTACGAATTAGAAATTACGACTTATGAAAAAGGATAATATAATTCAAATCAAAAGCTATAATTTCGCAGTTCGAGTTGTTAAACTATACAAACATTTATCTCAAGAAAAGAAAGAGTTTGTATTGAGTAAACAATTGTTGCGCTCAGGAACATCAATTGGGGCAAATGTTGAAGAAGCAATTGGAGGACAAAGTAGAAAAGACTTCTTTGCTAAATTAACAATCGCTTATAAGGAAGCAAGAGAATCTCATTATTGGATTCGTTTATTAAAAGATACTGATTATTTATCAGAGAAAGAATCAGAATCTTTAATTACAGATATTGAAGAAATTTTAAAAATTATCGGAAGTATTCAAAAAACAGTAAGAAGCACTAATTCGTAATTAATAATTTCGAATTCATAATTATTTATATGACAATTTTAGATAAAATAATCGCATTTAAAAAGAAGGAAATTGCAAAGATAAAAGCAGAAGTTCCTGTTCAAAATTTAGTTAAAAGTCCAAGTTTTGGAAGAGAAACTTTTTCATTAAAAAAATCTTTGTTAGAAGTTGGTTCTACAGGAATTATTGCAGAATATAAGCGTCAATCACCTTCAAAAGGAATTATCAACGATACAGCAACTATTGCTGATGTTACGAATGGATATTTAGATGCAAATGTTGCTGCTCAATCTATTTTAACAGATACTTCTTTCTTTGGAGGAACCATGGCAGATCTAATGGAAGCAAGAATCATCAATCAACAAAAACCAATCTTAAGAAAAGATTTTATTGTTGATGGTTTTCAGATTGTAGAAGCAAAAGCAATTGGAGCAGATGTAATTTTATTAATAGCTTCTTGTTTAACATCAACAGAATTAAAAAACTACGGAAACTTAGCAACAGATTTAGGTTTAGAGGTTTTATACGAAGTACATACGCAAGAAGATTTAGATAAAATTAATGATTTAGATAATAAAATTATCGGAATTAATAATCGTAATTTAAAGACTTTTGAAGTTGATTTAGAGCATTCAATTAAATTAGCGGGTCAAATTCCTGATACTTGTTTAAAAGTTTCAGAAAGTGGAATTTCTGATCCAAAGATTATTACAGGATTAAAAGAATTTGGTTTTCAAGGTTTCTTAATTGGAGAAAACTTTATGAAAACAGAAAATCCTGGAGAAGCTTGTTTAGACTTTATCAATCAAATTAGATAGTTATGTCAGTTCGAGTGAATTTTGAGGAACGAAAAATTTGTATCGAGAACAAAATAACTTCTCGATACAGTTTTCTCCTAAAGTCAAAAACCACTCGAAGTGACAGCAATAAAATTATATTATGAAACTGAAAGTTTGTGGAATGAAATATGTAGAAAATATTCAGCAAGTTGCAGAGTTGCAACCTGATTATTTAGGGTTTATTTTCTATGAAAAATCAAAAAGAAATTTTGAAGGAATTATTCCAGAATTTTCTAATTCAATTAAAAAAACAGGCGTTTTTGTCAATGAATATATTGAGATTGTAATTTCTTTGGTTGAAGAATATAGATTAGATGCAATCCAATTACATGGAGATGAAACTGTAGAATATGTTGTAGATTTAAAAAATCAGTTAACAGAAAGAAGAACTTTATTTATTGAAGAAAATAAGCAGATAAAAAAGAAAAAAAATCAACATTATATTTCTAAAAATGAAGTTGAAGTTATTAAAGTTTTCGGAATTAAAGACGAATTTAATTTTGATGTTTTAAAACCGTATGTAGAGGTTGTAGATTATTTCTTATTTGATACAAAAGGAAAAGAAAGAGGAGGGAACGGAACAAAATTTGATTGGTCTGTTTTAGAAAAATATCCTTTTGATACACCTTTCTTTTTAAGTGGAGGAATCGGATTAGAAGATGTTGAAGAAGTCAAGAAAATTATGAAATCTAATTTGCCTATTTATGCTTTAGATGTAAATAGTAAATTTGAAAGTAAACCAGGAGTTAAGAGAATTGAAGAATTAGAAAAGTTTAAAAAGAACGTCATTACGAACGTAGTGAAGTAATCTGCTTATTAATTAAGAGATTGCTTCGTGCCTCGCAATGACAGAATATTATAAAATATGAAATCAAAATTTCAACCAGACAAAAATGGATATTACGGACAATTTGGAGGAGCATTTATTCCAGAATTGTTATATCCTAATGTAAAAGAATTAGAAGACAATTATATTCAGATTTTAGAATCTGAAGAATTTCAAGAAGAATACAAATCTTTATTAAAAGATTATGTAGGTCGTCCAAGTCCTTTGTATTTAGCAAAACGTTTGTCAGAAAAATATGGTGCTTTTATTTATTTAAAACGAGAAGACTTAAATCATACTGGCGCACATAAAGTAAACAATACGATTGGTCAGATTTTAGTTGCTAAGAAATTAGGGAAAACTAAAATTATTGCAGAAACAGGAGCTGGACAACATGGAGTTGCTACAGCAACAGTTTGTGCATTAATGGGCTTAGAATGTACTGTTTTTATGGGAGAAAAAGACATTGAGCGTCAAGCACCAAATGTTGCTCGTATGAAAATGTTAGGAGCCAAAGTTGTACCTGCTTTAAGTGGAAGTAAAACCTTAAAAGACGCTACAAATGAAGCTATTAGATATTGGATTCAGAATCCAGAAACTTTTTATTTAATTGGTTCTGTAGTTGGTCCTCATCCATATCCAGATATGGTTGCACGTTTACAGTCTGTAATTTCTGAAGAAATAAAATGGCAATTAAAAGAAAAAACAGGAAAAGAAAATCCGGATACAATTATTGCTTGTGTTGGTGGAGGATCTAATGCTGCTGGTGCTTTTTATCATTATATGGATGATAAAGATGTAGAGTTAATTGCTGTTGAAGCAGGAGGCTTAGGTGTTGATTCTGGAGAAAGTGCAGCAACGTCTCAATTAGGAGAAGTAGGAATTATTCACGGTTCTAAAACCATTTTAATGCAAGATGAATATGGACAAATTGTTGAGCCATATTCTATTTCTGCAGGTTTAGATTATCCTGGAGTTGGTCCTTTACATGCTTATTTATATGATTCTAAAAGAGCAACTTTTATGAATGCAACAGATAAAGAAGCTTTAACTGCCGCTTATGAGTTAACAAGAATTGAAGGAATAATTCCTGCTTTAGAAAGTGCTCATGCATTGGCTGTTTTACCAAAAATAAAGTTTAAAAAAGACCAAGTTGTGGTTGTGAATTTATCTGGTAGAGGAGATAAGGATTTAAGTACTTATATCAAACATTTAGAAGATTAAAAATAAATGTCACATCGAGTGAATTTATGAGAGACGAATAAATTAGTATCGAGATGCAATTAGTTCTCGATACAATTTTCTCAATAAAATCGAAAATCACTCGAACTGACAAAACCGAATAATTATGAATTCAATCGAAAAATTATTTCAGAAAAAAGATAAAAATTTATTGTCTATTTATTTTACTTGTGGATATCCAAATTTGAATGACACTACTAAAGTAATTACTGAATTAGAAAAAAGCGGCGTAGATTTTATTGAAGTTGGTTTACCTTATTCAGATCCTTTAGCAGATGGACCAACAATTCAGGATAGTAGTCAGAAAGCATTAGAAAACGGAATTAACTTAGATTTAATTTTTGATCAATTAATGGAAGTTAAAGGTTATAATAAAACGCCTTTAGTTTTAATGGGTTATTTAAATCAGATGTTAAAATATGGTGAAGATAAATTCTGCCAGAAAATAGTAGATTGTGGTATTGATACAGTTATTCTTCCAGATTTACCAATGATAGAGTTTGAAAATCATTATAAAGACTTGTTTGAAAAATACGGAATTACAAATGTATTTTTAATTACGCCTCATACGTCAGAAGAAAGAATTAGAAAGATAGATTCTTATTCTAAAGCTTTTATTTATGTAGTTGCTTCTGCTTCTATTACAGGAGCTAAAGGAGATATTTCTAATAATCAGGTTGCTTATTTCGAAAGAATAAAAAGCATGAATTTACAAAGTAATTTAATAATTGGTTTTGGTATTTCTGATAAACAAACGTTTACAACTGCGTGTAATTATGCTAACGGAACTATTATCGGTTCTGCTTTTATTAAAAACTTAGGTAATAATGGAATTGATAAAATTGATGATTTTATAAAACCAATAATCTCTTAAAAAAAAAAGCGAAACTTTTAAAGTTTCGCTTTTTTTTTATGGTTTTATTTTTTAATCGTCAATGCTAATTAATTTTACATCAAAAATTAATACAGAATATCCTGGTATTGTATAATTATACAGTTCTTCTCCGTAACCTAAATAATATGGTATTAATAATTTACCTTCACCACCTTCTTTAAAATAAGTAATTCCTTCTGTCCAGCCGGCAATTACTTGGTCTAAACCAAATGAAACTCCAGTAGAACGACTTTCATCAAAAACAGTTCCATTTAAAAAATAACCTTTATAGTCTACAGTAACGTTAGATGTACTTGTTGGTCTTTCTCCAGTACCTTCATCATCAATTACATAATACAAACCAGAAGCTGTTTTAGTAGCAATTAAATCATTATCATCGATATATTGTAAAATTGCTGCATCATTTTGAGCCTTATAATTTTCGTAAATTGCTGTAATTTTTATGTCAAAAATTAAAACGGCACCTCCAGGAATAGAACCAGAATAATTTCCAGATACTCCAAAAGCTAATTCATAAGGAATTATTAATTTGCCTTCTCCACCTTCTCTAAAAAGTTGAAAACCTTCTTTTAAACCTTCAATAACTTGATTTAGGTTTATTATTCCTGAATCATTTTGATCAAAAACAGTTCCGTCTAAAAAATAGCCAGTGTAAACAACATCAATAACCGAGTTTTCTGCTGGATAATTTCCTGTACCTTCATTGTTAATTATATAGTATAATCCTGAATCTGTTCTTGTAGCGTTTAAACTATTGTCGTTTATATATTGAATGATATCTTCTTCTGTTTCTGGATTAAAATTAGAATCATCATCATTTAAACAAGCGGTAAAAAGAATTAGGGAAAAAAATAAATATAAATAAGATTTCATTTTTAAGTTTTTATAAATTTAAGCGAATATACTTTGATTATTTTAAAAAACCTTTTCACAATTTAAATAAGTTGAAACTCCTCTTTTTTTAATTGTTTTTCGTTTTTATTTAAGCTGTTTTTAACTTATTTAAATTTACTAAAATTAATAGACTTACCTAAAAATACTTCTTAAATTTGAACTTTATTTTATATATGGTTAATAATCTAATTAGATACTTTAAAAGTATTCATTTTATTAAAGCATTTATTGTTGCTACAGCAATGGCAATTCCTGTTTTGATGTCAATTTATTTTTTTGATAGTTTTGATATAGGATTTAGTATTGCTTTAGGGGCTATTTTTTGTGCGCCATCTGATGTGCCAGGAAGTTTAAAACATAAGTTTTACGGTATTTTGGCTTCTATAATTTTAACTTTTGTAATAACACTTTTAATAGGTTATTTTAGTAGTTCTCTTCTTTTTATAATTCCTTTGTTAATTATTTTAGTGTTTTCAGTTTCTTATATTTCGGTATTTGGTTTTAGAGCTTCTTTAGTTTCTTTAGCAGGTTTAATATCGTTAGTTTTAGCTTTTGCACAACAAACAGCTGAGGTTTCTGTTTTTGAACATGCATTATTTATTGCTTTAGGTGGTTTTTGGTATTTATTTTTAACAATTTTAACTGAATTTATACTTCCAAAAGCGCAAGCTGATTTTCTATTTGTTGAATTACTTGAAAAAACATCAGAATTTATAAAAATACGAGGTAAATTATTAGTTGAAGTTAATGACAGAAGTGCTCTTTTAGAAGAGAATTTTAAACTTCAAATTTCAATTAATGAGCTTCAAGAAACCATAAGAGAAGTTATTTTAGATAAAAGATTAAGTGCCGGATTTAGCAATCGTACAAGGCGTCAACAATTAATTTTTTCTAAGATTATTGAAATATATGAATTAGCCATTTCAAATACTATTGATTATGAAAAGTTTGATGATTTATTTAAAGAACATCATGAGAAAATAGATGAGTTTAAAGTTTTAATTTTTGAAATTTCAGAAAGATTAAACCATATTTCAAGAGTTATTTTAAAAGAAGAAAAACTTACATTTCAAACTAATTTTAATGTATTACTTAAAAAAATACAAAATCATATTGAAATTTATAAAGTAAATGTAGGCTTGCCAGAATCTAGAGAAGGTGTTATTTTCTTATTAAATTTTAAAGCATATCAAGAAAAACAAATTCGGAATTTATTAGATATTGTTAGAGTAATAGATAACTATGCTAAAAATGATAAAATAAGGGCAATAAAAGACGCAGAACAATTTATTACACCGCAAGATTACGATATTAAAACTCTTAAAGAAAACTTTAGTTTAAAGTCGCCAATATTTAGGCATTCTCTAAGATTAACACTTACTATGTTAATTGGTTATTTAATTGGTTTTGCAATCGAAATGCAACAACCATATTGGATTCTTTTAACGATAGTTGTAATAATGAGACCTAGTTATGGCTTAACAAAAGATAGAATTAAAAATAGAGTATTAGGTACATTGGTTGGTGCTGCGGTTGGAATCGGAATTGTGTTTTTAACTAAAAATGCAATTATTTATGGTATAATAGCCACATTATCTTTAATAATTGGCTTTTCTTTAGTAAAACAAAACTATAGAAATGCCGCCGCATTTATTACGCTGTATGTTATTTCTATGTATGCGTTAATACATCCAAATATTTTAATGGTTATTGAGTTTAGAGTTTTTGATACATTAACTGGCTCATTATTGGCTTTCGTTGGTAATTACTTTTTTTGGCCCGTTTGGGAAGCTAAAAGTATTAAAGAATTTTTCACAAATTCGATTGAAGGGTTTTTAGAGTTTTTAAAAGAGATAAATATATTATACCATGAAAAAGGTGAGGTTTCTACAGCATATTTGTTGGTTAGAAAGGAAGCTTTTGTAAAGGTTGCAAATTTAAATGCTGCTTACCAAAGATTGGTTCAAGAACCAAAATCTAAACAAGAAAATATAGCAACAATTTATGAGTTAATTACAATTTGTAATACGTATTTGTCATCGCTTTCATCTTTAGGAATGTACATAAGAACCAATGAAACAGGTAAAGTTCCTAAAGAATTTGAAGTTTTTGTAAAACATATTTTATTTAATTTAGAAAAAGCAATAGACAAATTAAATAACAAAGAATCTACTATTTCTTTGGATAGTAAAGAGTTAGAAATTGCAAATAAAAATTATGAAGACTATTTTCAAGATTTATCAATTCAAAGAGATAAGGAAATTGAAAAGGGTTTGCCAATTTCAAAGGAAATGAGAATGAAATTGCACGAAACCCAATTAGTGTCAGAACAAATAAGATGGCTATTTAATTTATCAGAAAGTTTAGTGAAAACCGTGAAAAAAATTTAAGAGTTTTACTTCGTTTTAAATTTCTTAATACACTTTCTCTCCATTTACAAACGTTGAAACAGCTGTTGTTTTAATTATTTGATCACTATCAACAGTCATAATATCCTGACTTAAAATTACAAAATCTGCAAATTTACCAACTTCTATAGAACCTTTTTCTTCTTCTTCAAAATTAGAAAAAGCAGCCCAGATTGTCATTCCTTTTAAGGTTTCTTCTCTTGATAATGAGTTCTCCATTTGAAAACCATCTTCAGGAAAATTATTTGAATCTTTTCTATAAGTAGCGGAATAAAATGTTAAAAACGGATTTACTTGTTCAACTGGGAAATCTGTTCCTAAAGCGATTTTGCCATATTTATTTAATAAGTTTTTATACGCATAAGCTCCTTTCATTCTGTCTTTTCCAATTCTATCTTCTGCCCAATACATATCCGAAGTTGCATGTGTTGGTTGCACAGATGGTAAAATATTATCAAAACTTGAAAAATCTTTTGATGATATAATTTGAGCGTGTTCTATTCGCCAACGTCTATTTTCTTGATTTTTTAAAGCCTCTTTGTATGTTTTTAACATCCAAGTATTTGAAGAATCACCAATTGCGTGTGTGTTCATTTGAAATTCTGATGCAGCAATTTGTTTGGCTATTTCTTGATATCTTTCTGGCGCATAAATTAAGGCTCCAAAATGATTTTCTCTATCAGAATATGGTTTGCGCATTGCAGCGCCTCTAGAACCTAAAGCGCCATCACCATAAACTTTAAAAGAACGAACATTTAAACGATCTGTTTTTGTAATTCCTTTTTTGATATAGTAATCAATTTGTTCCTGTTTATCTCCAGAAACCATGGCATAAACACGTATTTTTAATTTGTTTTCTTTTTGTAATTCATCAATTAATTCTATTGTATTTCTATCTAAGCCTGCATCATCAACAGTGGTTAATCCGTAAGAAAAAGAAATTTTTTGAGCATCTAATAAACCTTGAATAGCTTCTTGTTTGGAAATTTCTGGAAATTTGATAAAATCCATTGCAGCATCAATAAGAATACCTGTCATTTTTCCATCCTTTAAAATAATTTCTCCGCCAGAAACTTTTGTGTCTGCTGTAATTTCTGATAAATCAATTGCAGCTTGATTTACCAATAATGCATGACCATCAACTCTACCAACAGCAACAGGAATTGTTGGAAATAATTGATCTAATTTTTCTTTTGTTGGAAACTCTTTTACGTCCCAATCATTTTGATCCCAACCACGACCAGTTATAAAAGTTGAATTTTTTTCTTTTTGAAAATCGACCAATTTTGCTAAAACTTCATCATAACTATTAGTTCCTGTTAAATCTACCTTTTGTTGCTGTAATCCTAATCTAAAAAAGTGACAATGCGCATCAATTAAACCAGGAACAATTGTTTGATTTTTTACATCAATAATAGAGTCTGATTTATATTTTTCTTGAATCTCTTTGGATGTGCCAACAGCAATAAATTTACCATCTTTAATTGCAAATGCTTCTGCGTGTTCAAATTTTTCGTTAACTAAATAAGTGTTAGAATTAATAACAATTAAGTCTGCTTTTTCTTTTTGACAGGAAACCATCAATAAAGAAAGTATAAAAAGTATAAATATGTTTTTCATGGAATTGATTTAAGAATTTATATAAATTAAATAAGATAAATACATCAATAAAAATTGAAGAGGAATCCTTATGATTGCTAGTTTCTTAGAGCCAATTGCTGGTTTTTCTTTCAATAAGTCCCAAATATGAATAGGGAGAAATAATGTCATCAGAATAAAAATACCTAATGCTCCATTTTTTATTGTTGGATTAAAAAATAGACTAATTCCCAAAATGAATTCGATGGCTCCAAAAACATAATTAACTGTTAGTTTTGGTAAAAAATCAGGAATAAATCCGTTAAAGAATTTTGGTTTTTTAAAATGCATAAATCCTGCGTAGCAGAAAAAAGCACCAAAAATAATTCTAAGAATTAGTAGTAAAAGTGTCATTAAATTAAGGTTTTACAGGCGTATTACTGTATAAATATTTATCCATTAAATAAATAATACTTGCCATTGAAGCACTTCCTAATTCAAGCTCACGTTTGTTTACTTTATCAAACGTGTCACTACTTGTATGATGATAATCAAAATAACGTTGAGAATCTGGTCTGTAACCTACCAAAGTTACATTTTCATCTTTTAAAGGTCCAATATCTGCGCCAGAACCACCTTTGTCTAAATCGTGTAAACCATAAGGTGACAACAGTTTTTTCCAACTTTGTAAAAGTTTTGTGTTTACTGTATTTGCATCAATAGAAAAACCTCTTGGCGTATGACCACCAGCATCAGATTCTAAACCACCAATGTGTTTTTCTTTGTTAAGTTTGGCTAATTCTGCATATTCTTTTGCGCCTCTTGTTCCGTTTTCTTCATTCATAAAAAAGACAACTCTCAACGTGTTTTTTGGTTTGATGTTATTCTTCTTAAACAAATATGCAACTTCTAAAGATTGTACAATTCCTGTTCCGTCATCATGCGCGCCTTCACCTAAATCCCAAGAATCTAAATGACCACCAACAACTACAATATTTTCTGGAGTTTCACTTCCTCTAATTTCACCAACAACATTAAAAGAAGGTGCATCTGGTAACGTTTCACAGCTTTGTTTAAAATAGAATTGTAAACTAGGGTTTTCTTTTAAATCAGCACTTAAAATATTTGCGCCTCTGCTACTAATTGCAGCAGTAGGAATGTATTTTTCAACAGGTAAATCTCCATACATCATAACTCCTGTGTGCGGAAAATCGTCAATAGCATTTGTCATAGAACGTACAATTACGCCTTTTGCGCCAAACTCGCCACAAACTTCAGCGCCTTGTACACGTTGATCTACACAACCTCCATAAGCTCTAAAAGTGTTAATTAAAGTATCATCGAAAGGACGATTGAAAAACACAATTTTTCCTTCCATTTTATTACCTAATGCTTTTGCTTCCTCTAAGCTTTTTACTTCAATTACTTCTGCTAAAACTCCAGATGCTGGTGTTGCCACAGAAAAACCTAATGCACAAATTGGCACATTTTTTTGCACGCCATTTGTTGTGTATGTTGCAATTTCTTTTTCGCCTCTAACCCAATGAGGAACCATAACTGGTTGTAACCAAACTGAATCTAAACCAACTTCTTTCATGATTTTTTCTCCCCAAATAACGCTTTTTGCAGCACCTTCTGAACCAGATAAACGTGGGCCAATATTCTGAGTTAAATCTCTAAGCCATTCATACGATTTCCCTTCAGTTAAAGCTGAATTGAAAAGGGTTTTTATGTTTGTAGAATCAATTTTTTCTTCGGATGAAAGCGCATCAGAATTTATTGTTTTTTCTATCTTTTGAGTGCAAGAAAACAAACAGATGACGCTGGCGAATAAGAGAATCAGTTTTTTCATTTTGTAGTTTATAATTAGATTTTATAAAACTACAAAAATGAAATGAGAAATATAAGTTGTTATTGCTGATTTAATAATTTTTGAACTTCTGATAAAATAGAATTATATTTTTTTCGATTTTTAGAATTCATTGCTGTAATTTCTGAAGTTATATCTGATAAGATTTCTTTAGCTTCTTCCTTTTTATTTCGTCGAATTAAAAATTTAGATAATTCTAATCTTTCTGGATAATTAGAATATCTTTTATCAACTTTTTTAAGCTGAATTTCTGCTTCATCTAATCTTCCAGTTTTTTCTAAAGCCAATCCGTAAAAATATAAAGAGTCTTTAAATTCTTTATTAATATCTATTTTGTTGGCGTATGCTATAACTTTATCAAAATTAGCGGTTTTAAAATAACAATGCAATAATTTATTAGTTGTATAAGGATCGTCTTTAAAATTACCTTCTAAAGCTTTTTCGTAATATAAAATGGCGTTTAGGTAATCTTTACTTTCATGATAAGCATTTGCTAAATTTACTTTGTTTTGAAATGTGTTAGAAAACTCAAGTTCTTTCTTTAAATCTTTAATTTTCTTCGTTGGATTTATTATTGTAGTAATTTCTTCTGTAATTGTTGATATATCTCGCTTGTTGATAACCTGCGTAAATAAATAGATTAAACAACCAATTAGAGGAAGTAAAAAGATAATTAAATACCAATAATAATTACTTCTGTTTTTATATGCATGATACATGCAAAAAACTTGTAAACCAATGGTTAAATAATATACTAACATTTTATAAAGATACTAAAGATGTTTTTTTAAAACAATTAAAAATCAAACTTATAAGTAACGCCTCCTAATGCTTGGAAACCTTGCACATCAAAGTTTGCAAAACGTTGATAGTTATTATTTAAAACATTATTTAATTTTAAGAAAACAGAAAACTTATCATTAAAATGATAACCACCATTTAAATTTACATCAACATAAGAAGATAAAGTTTGAAAACCACTTGTACTTGAAGGATAAGTTGCACTGTAAATAAGATCTTGACGTTCATTTATATAAAAAATATTGGAAGTAGCATACCATTTATTCGTTTTATATTTCGCTATAAAAGAGGTTTGAAATGTTGGTAAGTTCCATGCTTTTGCTTGATTTGTCATCGAAAAATCGTCAAACTGAATGTTGGTAGCAAAAGTCATTCTCTTAGTAAAATCGTATTCAATTTCTGCAAAAATCGAAGTCGTTTTTATATCATCATAAACCACATTATAAGAATTTCCATATTCATAGCCTTTTAAATCAACTCCATTTAAACTAGTATTAGTTCCGTCGGATTTTGAGTTGTTTCTTAAAAATAGAGGTTTATCATCTTCTGCTTTTAAACTTGCAGAAATATTAAAACTAATATCGTTATTAAAATTACCGTTTAAACCAATAAAAGCATTATATTTTTCTGATGTTTGTGTGATAAACAAAGTAGGAGATAAATAAGGGTTTTCTTCAGAAAACTCTTTGTAAGTGTTTGTTTTTAAATCACCAGAAACGCCACCATAAATATTTAAATACTCTTCAATTATTGGTTTTTGAATATGAAGATCTGGATAAACTAAAAAGTTATTTACGCTGTTTTCTGTGTCGAAAGAGCCAAATATTTTTGCGCCTATTTTTAAAGAAAAACCACTGAATGTAGTTTTGTATTCTGGATTTAATTTTACTGTAAAAATAGAATACTTTAGTTCATTTTCTGTTGTATAGTTTTTTTCAAACTTACCATTTAAAAGTTCTAATCCAGCTTTTATATCAAGATTATCTAGTTGATTATAAATCATATCTAAAGGCAGTTCTAGGTGTGTGTTAATATTTACTAATATTTCGTTGCTGTTAAAAGCATCAGAAAAATAACCAATAGAAATGCTACTTTTATCTAAGTAAGCGTCTAAAAAATCTACTTCACCAACAATATTAAAATAATTATAAGTCTGTTTTTCATTAATTAAATCAACTGTATTTTGTGTAAAATTACTGTTTGGTAATCCATACCAATTATATTGATTTCTTTCGGAGTTTAAACTCACTTTCCAGTCAAAATAACGTTCTTCTTTTTTGTAAAAAGCGCTCGCCAAAAAGTTTGAAAAATTACTGTCTAAAACTGTGTTATCAATATCAGCTAAAGAAGCAGCATATTTAGTATAAAAACCAAATTCGTTTTCAAAACGAGTGCTACTATTTATAGAAGCTTCTAAATAAGGAGATGTATAATTACCAAAACCAGCAGCAATATAATTATCATAAATACGTTCTTTTACGCCAACATCTACACCTTTTACAACACCTGTTTTAGGTATAAAAGTTGAAGCAACAGGAGCAGAGAAAATGTTATAATTTAACTTTTTCTTTTTGCTTTTGTCTAATAATTTTAAAGTCGGATTTTTTTTAATCTTAGTAGCATCTGCAATCTTAGGATTGTATTTGGTTTCTACTTCAACCACTTCTGTTTTTACTGTATCTATCTTTACGGTATTTTCTTTTTCTGTTGATTTTTTTTGTGCAGAAATAGTTAAAATGCCGAATAAAGATAAAAATATAAAAAAGCCTTTTTTCATTATGTTTTAATTTTTTGGGATGATTGAATTATTAGTTTTGGCTTCGTTTTCTTTTATTTTGGTAAGCTCAATTTGAGCTTCATCTACAATATCTTTATATTGAGAAAAGTTTTTAATTACATTTTCTAAGATAAAAGTTGCTTGGTAAGCGTCTTTTAAACTGTAATAATTTTTACCCATTATTACGTAACTTTTAACTCCCCAATATTTATAAGCAGAATAATCTGCAATTAATTCTTGAATAACTTTGTTAGATGCTTCATAGTTTTCTTGTTGATTTTTAAAGAACGAGTTGTAATAAAGTGTTTCTGCTTTTAACTCGCCAGTTGCATTTTTTTCAACCGAATTATAATATTCTTGTGCAGTATCAAAATCATCAATTTTAAAAGAAGAACGCGCAATAATAGTTTTAGCATCTTCTATTAAAGAATTTTTATCCTTATCAATAGAAAGTACTTTTTTTGCGTAAGAAATTGCTTTTTTATAAGCTTCGGTTTCATAATACCCTTTCATTAAATTACTTTGGGCAAATTGTACATTTTCAACAATATACGCTTCTTGTTCTAATCTTTCTAATAGCGGGAGAGCGTCTTCAAAATCTTCTTTTTCTAGATAAATTTGCGATAATTTTGCTAAAGTATCTTCACTATATTCAGATGTACCTGCCTTTAAAACCACTTTATAATTAGCAATTGCCTTGTCTAATTGATTGTCTTTAAATAAAATATCAGCTAAATAATAATTAGCTTTTAAATTATGAGCTCCTTTTGGATATTTTTCTAAGTATTTATTTAAAGTAACAATAATATCTTTGTTGTTTTTACCTTCAAAATATTTTCTTTCTGCAATTAAAAAAGTTGAGTTATCTAAATCATCATCAGAAACATTTATAAAATTTAATTTTTTAACCCAAGCAACATATTCATCTAAATTATCTTCATCTAAATAAATGTTTTTTGCGTTGTTTACCGCCTGAATTGCATCAGAAGTATTTGGAAATTTTTGCACAGTAAGTTTAAATTTTTCCAATGCTTTTTTATTCTGATTATCGCCGTAATATAACAAACCTTGTCTTACCAAAGCTTTTGATAAAAATGAACTTTTAGGATGATTTTGCAACAAACGTTCATACGCTTGATGTGCTTTTTCATTATTTTTAATTTTAATATACGTATTTGCCAATTGAAACAATGCGTCGTCTTTTAGAGAAGACGATTTAAAATTATTTACAACGCTTGTTAAAGCCTTAATTTTAGCTTCACTTTCATTTCTAAAACCATGACTCATTCCTATTTGATATTCTGCGTAATCTGCATCTGTACCTAAATTTCTTACCACAATTTGATAAGAATTTATAGCATCAGCATAATTTCTAGTAGCAAAATAACTATCACCTAAACGAACTAAAGCATCATCATTTATAGATTTATCAGCTATATCATCAGCTAAAAATTGTTTAAATGCATTAATAGCTTTATTGTATTCTTTTAACTTAAAATAACTGTAACCAATATTGTAATCAATCAAAGAAAATTCTTCATTATTAGATTTTATAAATCTTTTTGCTGATACAAATTTAGTAACAGCTTCCTCGTAATTTTTTAGTCTAAATAACGTTTCTGCTTCCCAGTAAAGTGCTTTTTGATAAATTTCTTCGTTTTTAGATTCTTTGCCTTTTGCAAAATAAGAAAGTGATTCTTTATATTTATTGTCATTAAATAACTGAATTCCTCTGTACAAAGAAACCTCAGTTGTTAAAGCGGTGTTTTCAACAGAGTTTTTCTTTTTTAAATAATCTAAAGCACCTTTATAATCTTGTTGATGTATAAACGACGAAACTACAAGTTCATTAATTTCATTATAGGAAGATGAATTTGGATATTTTTTTAAATAATCTTGTAAAACATCAGAAATATTTTGAAAAGGATTACCAGCTTCATAACTTAATTTTGCGTAATTTAAAGCAGCATCTTCTTGAATTTTAGGATTAAATGTCATTTCGCTAGCAGTTTTAAAAGCATTTAAAGCTTCCGTTTTTTTATCAATATTTAGATAACATTCTGCTAAATGATAATATGCATTTTGTGAAACAGCATTTTTCTCGTCAATAATTTTGTTAAAATAATTAATGGCATTTACATAGTCGTTTTGTACATAAAAAACATAACCTAATTGATAATAATCGGTGTTTGTCCATTTGCCTTTTTGACCTTTGTAAGCTTTTAAATAAGGAATTGCTTCTTGGTATCTACCAAGATTAAAATAGCTTTCTCCAACAATTTTAGAAATTTCAGAAGCTTCTTTTCGTTTAGAAGTTTTTAAAAGTTCTGTTCCTACAATAATACAACGTTCAAATTTTCCTGATTTAAAACTGATGTCTAATAAATAATAAGAAATTTCTGCTTTGTAAGATTTGTTATCGGCAATTTCTTTTAAAGTAGATTCAGCAAGTCCGTAATCTTCTAATTTATAAGAAATAAATCCATAATAATATCTAGCATCGTTGCCATATTTAGCATCATTTATTAAAGGAAGAAATTTGTTTTTTGCCAATTCTAGGTTATTTGTTACCAATAAACTGTAACCCATTTTAAAGTTTAATTCCTTCTGATTTTCTTTAGAAAGTAAATCTACATTCACTTTGGTATACCATTTTAATGCATACGAAGCTTTTTTATTCGCAAAATAATAGTTGGCAACATTAAAAAAAGCTTTGTTTTTTTTATTGCTTGTTGGGTTTTCATCAACAAAATCTAATACTTTTTGATCTGCATCTGTTTGATTTAATTTTACAGCGCACATGGCATCATAATAAGAAGCATCCGCCTTTAGGCTAGAACTTTTTACAGCGTTTACTTGTATTTTTTCAAATACTTTTTGCGCAGCAGCATAAGCTTTGTTATTGTACAATTCTAATGCATTATTAAAATCTGTAATAACATTTGCGTCTACAATAGTTTGTTGAGAATAAACAGTAAAAACTGCTAGAAAGCAGCATACCGATAAGAAATGTTTTTTTACAAAACGTAGTTTCATACAATTGTGTTTGTTGTTATCTAATAAACGAACATTTTTTAATTTTGTTTGATGTAAACGAAAAAAAAAGTTAAAAAATGTTTTACATCAAAAGTAAGAATTGTTCTAATTTATTGTGTTAAAATCAACAGAAACTTATAAGTTTGTACAAACAATTATTTTTATGGAAAAACCAGTTTTACATTTAGAAAATGCAGACATTTATCAAAGAGATAATTTGGTTTTATCTAAGGTGAATTTAACTATTAATAAAGGAGATTTCTATTATTTAATAGGTAAAACAGGAAGTGGAAAAAGTAGTTTAATGAAAACTTTTTATGGCGATTTACGCTTGCAGAGTGGTTCTGGAAAAATTGTAGACTTCGATTTAAAGAATTTAAAGGATAAAGAAATTCCATTTTTAAGAAGAAAAATAGGAATTGTTTTTCAAGATTTTAAATTATTAAGCGATAGAACGGTTTTTGGAAATTTAGAATTTGTTTTAAAAGCAACAGGTTGGAAAAACAAAGATGAAATTAAACAAAAGATAAACGAAGTTTTAGAGAAAGTAGGCATGCAATCTCAATATTATAAAAATACTTTTGAACTTTCTGGAGGAGAACAACAAAGAATTGCCATTGCAAGAGCGTTATTAAATGACCCAGAATTAATTTTGGCAGATGAACCAACAGGTAATTTAGATCCAAAAACATCGTTAGAAGTAATGCATCTTTTAAACGAGATTCATAAAAGTGGCAAAACAATTTTAATGGCTACTCACGATTATCAATTAATTGTTAAATTTAAACACAAAACATTAAAAATAGAAGGTGGCGAATTGTTCGAAGTTTCTAGACAATCTGATTCTGAATGATTTCAGTTTTAATACCTACATACAATTATAATGCATACAATTTAGTTGCAGAAATTCATAGACAATTTATAAAATCAAACATAAAATTTGAAATTATTTGTTTAGATGACGGCTCTTATTCGAAAGAAAATATTTTAAATGAGAAAATAAATACCTTATCTTATTCAAAATTTGAAATTTTACAAGATAATATTGGTAGAAGTGCAATTAGAAATTTATTAGCAAAAAAGGCAAATTTTAATTGGTTACTTTTTTTAGATGCGGATGTAATTCCTGTTAAAAGCGATTTTATAACAACTTATTTTAAACAGATTTCAAAAAAAAACAATGTTTTTTGCGGAGGAATTGCATATGAAAATCATACTAAAAATAAAAAATATTTACGCTATAAATATGGTAAAAAACACGAAGAAGTTGCTTTAGAAGAAAGGATAAAAGAACCTCTTAAATATTTTTTTACTGGAAATTTTTTTATAGCAAAAAAGGTTTTTGAGAAAGTTAAGTTCGAAGAAAAACTGTTGGAATATGGTAAAGAAGATTTATTGTTTTCCGTTAGTTTATTAGAAAAAAAACTTTCAATCAATCATATAAAGAATGAAGTATTTCATCTAGGTATAGATGATAATAAAATCTTTATAGCTAAAACAAAAAAAGCAATGGATAATCTTGTTTTTTTAGGGAAAGAAGGTTTTTTAGAAAATGAAAAACAAAGATTATTAGCATTTGTAGATTTATTAACACGATTAAAATTAAATTATCTTTTGATAAAACTGTATCCTTTTTTCGAAAGGAAAGCAGAGAAATTGTCTTCTGTACGATATTTGAACCTATTAAAAGTAAGTTATATCTGTTTTTTAAAAAGGAAAGAAAATCCTCAAAAATAAATAAAAAATAATTATTTTAAATTTTTGAAAATATTTAGAAGTATTGTTTTTTCATGATCCCAAGTTAATTCTTGTTTTGCCTTTTTTATTGATTTATAATAATCAACCTTAAGCATAGTTTGTATCTGATTAGCAAGACCTTTTGGAGATCTTGATTTTATAATTTCGCCAACTTTATAGTCTAAAACAATTTGTTTCATTTCTGGTAAATCAGAAACTAAAATAGGAATTTCTGCTTGTATATAATCAAAGATTTTGTTAGGTAAAGCGTATCTGTAATTTAATCCTAAATCTTCTTCTAAACTCAAGCCAATATCAGCTAAAGGAGTAATTTTTTGCAATTCATTTGGTAATAATTTACCTAAAAAATGTACTTTATTTTCTGTTGATTTATTTTCACTTCTTTCTCTTAAATCGGATATTATATCTCCATTTCCAACAATTATTAATAGATAATCATCTAAATATTCCATTGCATCGATCATCAATTCTAAACCACGTCCAATATTTATAGCGCCTTGATAAATGATAATTTTTTTACCATCCGTAGAAAAAGGTAATTTACTCTTTTCAATTTTTTTAAAGGTTGGTAAATTTCTTACAACCTTAAAATTAGTTGCGTATCTGTTGTTGTAAAAATCAGAAATACTTTTACAAACAGTGTACGTATTTTTAAGTTTCGGAAGTAATAATTTTTCTAAAGAAGACCAGAAATTTTTCACAAAAGGACGATGCACTAATTCAGGTATTTCTGGAAATAATTCGTGACTATCGTACACCAATTTTTTGTTTTGAAGTACACTAACTGCATAATTTGCAACAAGAGAATCTAAATCATTTGAAAGTAAAATGTTTTTTTTAGAGAATAATAAAACAAAAAAGATTCTAAAATTAAATTCAGCATAAAACAAAAAACCTTGATTAAAAAATAGTTTTATTCTTTTTGTTTCATAATCTCTACTTATCGGAACGCTGTTTTTTAATTTTCTACCAACTAACAGCACTTTATAACCATCATTAAATAAAGTAGTACAAACTTTATCTACTCTTTGGTCTGTAGATAAATCATTTGTAACAGTTACAATAATTTTTTTCAACTTACATATTTTAGTGCAATATAAAAAATAAAAAACCCACTCCTTAAAAAGAAGTGGGAAATTGCTATGAAAAAGAATGATAAGAAGAATCTTATCAAATTGATAGTCGTTTCTTATTTTAAGTTCTTACAAAAAAGAAAAAATAATTTGAAAAAAAAATTAAGGGAAATTATTAATTTACACCTTTTCTGATACCTTGAAAAATAAAACCCTATAAATTAAGTATTTACAGGGTTAGGAGTGGAGACGCCGAGAATCGAACTCGGGTCCAAACAAGCAGCCAAAATGCTTTCTACATACTTAGTTCTTTCTTAGTTTTCGACCAAAAGCTGATTAAGAACAATCTGCTTTTAGCTTATCTTCTTTAGATTCAAAAACTTGCCAAAGCTTCAAGTTTTCTATATTTACTTTTACGATGCCCAAAAGTGAATCGCCGTAAATCAAGGCTTTTCGTGGACATAAAGCTTGCACACCTTGTGTGCCTAGGCCAATCCTACTATGATTCGGATTAAGCAGCTAAAGCGTAGTTATCTTCGCCGTTTAAAAAGTTGAAATTAGGTTTTACGAGTGTTATTTCATAACTCGGTATGCTTACAAATTCACTGTCCTTGCTGTCAAAACCAGTCGTCCCCTCAATGAAATAGCAAATTTTAATTTGCGTAATTGAATTGATCCTGAACTTGATTCAGGAACTCATCAACTCTTCATTTTATTTTTTCAAAGAAATATTTCTAATCTAGAAATATGGATTGCAAAAGTATAAAAAAATACAGTTGTTTATCATTATAAAATCTAATATCTTCGAACAAATATTATACCAACTCTACTAAACCTGTTTAGAAGTGTTTTGTTTAAACAATTTAGTAGCTCAAAAACATAAATACATGAAATTTGGCATTATCAAAGAACGTAAAAATCCACCAGATAGAAGAGTTGTTTTTTCACCAGAAAAGCTACAAGAATTCAAAGAGAAATATCCGAAGGCAACCATTAAGGTAGAATCTTCAGATATTAGAGTATTCTCGGATGCAGCTTATAAAGCAGGCGGATTAGAAGTTACTGAAAATATGTCTGATTGTGATGTTTTATTTGGAGTTAAAGAAGTTCCTATAGATGCTTTAATTCCTAATAAAAAATATTTTTTCTTTAGCCATACAATTAAAAAGCAACCTTATAATAGACAATTATTAAAAGCAATTTTAGACAAAAATATTGAGTTGTTCGATCACGAAACAATTGTTAAAGAAAATGGGTTGCGTTTAATAGGCTTTGGTCGTTATGCTGGTATTGTTGGTGTTTACAATGGTTTTAGAGCAATTGGTAAATCTAAAGAGACATTTAATTTGCCCAAAGCAGAGACTTTAGAAAATCAGCAAGAATTAATTTCCGAGTTAAATAAAATAAATATAGAAAATATTAAAATTCTTTTAACAGGTAACGGAAAAGTTGCTTACGGCGCTAAAGAAATGTTAGATGCTATGAAAATAAAAGAAGTTTCTGTAAATGATTATGTAACTAAAACGTTTAATGAACCAGTGTATTGTTTGGCAGACGTGCTAGATTATAACAAACGTAAAGATGGAAAAATTATTGATAATTTCGATTTTTACGATCATCCAGAACAATATGAATCTAATTTTATGCAATTTGCAAAAGTAACAGATTTCTTTATTGCTGGGCATTTTTATGGTAACGGTGCTCCTTATTTATTTACAAGAGAAGATGCAAAATCAGTAGACTTTAAAATTAAATTCGTGGCAGATATTTCTTGTGATGTAGATGGTCCTGTAGCATCAACTTTAAGAGCTTCTACAATCGCAGATCCTTTTTATGGCTACAATCCGCAAACAGAATTAGAAGTAGATTTTAAAGATAAAAACGCTATTGTTGTTATGGCAGTAGATAATTTACCATGCGAGTTACCTCAAGATGCGAGCGAAGGTTTTGGAGAAATGTTTTTGCAAAATGTAATTCCTGCTTTTTTTAATGATGATAAAGATGGCGTTTTAGAACGTGCGAAAATGACAGAAAACGGAAAATTAACTGCACGTTTTTCTTACTTACAAGATTATTTAGACGGTAAAGAATAAATGACAGAAGATAAACAATTTCTTATCGACTTAGCAAAAATGAAAATGCCTTTTGGTAAATATAAAGGCAAATTTTTAATTGATTTACCAGAACATTATATTGTTTGGTACAAAAATAAAGGTTTTCCACACGGAAAATTAGGGAAACAAATGGAGTTGGTTTATGAGCTTCAATTAAATGGTTTAGAAGATATTGTAAGAGAAATTAGAAACAAATTTTAACCTTTAATAATTATGCCGTAAATAACATGAGCAACCCCTAAAATATAAATAGAAGAATACCAGTAGTTTGGAATTAAAACACAAATCATTGTAAGTAATAAGCTAATGCCAGATAACACAAAAAGATTTTTACTTTTTTTAATTTTTAGAAATAAAAGCGAAATACCATATAAAAATAAAAAAGTAGGAGTTAAATAATCTGCAAAATGGTGGGTAGTTAAGTAAAATAAAACTAAATAAATAAGAGTAAAACTAAATGAAAATAGCTTAAAGTTTTTTTTAGTTTTAGAATTCCATAGTTTGTATTCTAATTTTCTGGCCTTTCTTCTACCTTTATAAAATAAAGTTAAAGTAGAAAATAATATTGTTAAAAAGATAATTCCTAAAACTAAATACTCAATAATTTCAGTAGATAACAAGCTCATTGGGTTGCCATCAATTAAAAAACCTTCGAGTATTTTTTTGATAGAAAAAGCAGCTAATAGAAAGTACACTCCAATCTGGATACTTGAATATCCCTTTAAAGAAAAGTTTAACTGAAAGTTATCTTGTTTTTCCATAAATTAATAAATCTTGCTAATATAAGAAAAAAATGAAGCCTGCAGAAGAATACATATTAAATCAACCAGAACCTTTTAAAACTATTCTATTGCATTTACAAATTTTAATTGAAAATACTTTTCCAGAAGTTGATTTAAAATTTAAATGGAAAATCCCTTTTTATTATTTAAATGATAGACCTTTTTGCTATTTAAATCCGTCTAAAAAGAAAGGCTATGTTGATGTTGTTTTTTGGGTTTCTGCACATTTAACAAAGTACAATGAATTTTTAATTTCTGATAATAGAAAAGTAGTAAAATCTTTAAGATATTACAAATTAGAAGATATTAATGAAAAAGTTTTATTGTCTGTTTTAGAAGAAGCACATCAGTTAAAAGAGAAAGGATTTTATAAAAGGAGTTAATTGTTTTATTCTCTAATTTTATAAGCTAAAGCAGATATTCCATTAAAATAAATATATAGATTTGTATTTCTCTTAGGATTATCAATCATAAAATGTGCAATAGAATTTTTGTATATTATTTGTGGTTTTTTTATTTCATTATAATCTTCAAATTTATATAATACTTCAGTGGTTGAATCTATATTTTTAAATTTGAATAAAATTTTTCTATTTCTGGTCTTTATTTCTCCAATTTGAGGTTCCATTAATTTAATTTCATTGTTAAAATATGCACTCATAAATAGTGGTTGGTAACAAAAGGACTTTAGACTTTTCTGGTTAAAATATTTAACCCATTTAAATTTACTAGGGTAGTGTGTAAGATTTAGTTCTTCTTTTTTAATATCAAAGTAAAAATAATCAGGTTTTGAATTATGAGTTGCTAAACCAAAAGTGGCATCAATAAAAATCCAATTTTTATTAATTTTTACAGCATTCCAAACATGGTTTTTACTTTTAGGAATATAATTTATTTCATTGGTTAAAGTTCTTGCAAAACCTTTTATTAATTCATTTTCTATTGATAAAAGATTACATAATTTCTGAAAAGTTAATGCAATACCATTACAAACAGCTCTTTTAGATTTAATAGTTTTGTAGACTATTTCGTCTTTAGCAAGTTGAGTTCTCCTTTCTAAATCATCTTCATTAAAATACATAATGATTTCGGGAGCTTTTATGAGGTTTGTTTGTGTTGAAATTTGATCATATTTAATATTTAAAGTTATCCAAGAAAATATTGCTCTAACTTTTTCTTTATCAGTTTTAAAGTCATAATTAATCTTTTCGGCTAATTGTTCAACAGATGAAATTGATTGATATTTGCTTATAATTAAATCTACTTTTTTTAGATTTTGAGATTGAATTGAAAAACTACATATAAGAAGTATAAAAAAGATTTTATTCATTTCTCTAAAATACTGAATTTTATTATTGCATGCTAATTCTAAAATGCAAAGCATCTTCTTTGTTAATAAATAAAACTAAATCTGTATTAATCTTAGGATTTTTAATAGTTAAAGTAGTTGTATTTTTTTCTGATGTAATTATCGGTTTCAGGGGATTTTTCATCCCTTTTAAGGTGTAAAAAACTAGTAAATTTTTATCTAAATTTTTAAATTTTAGTACAATATCTTCGGATGCTTTTAAGTTGATAATTCCTGATGTTGGTGAAATTAAATCAGTATTTAGCGTTAGGAAAGTATTAGAATAAATTGGCTGATTATAGAATTCTTGCACACTCATTCTCCCAAAACGGATATTCCAAATTGTATCTTCTGGATAATGAGTTTTAAATATTTTATTTACAGGAATGTCATAAAAATAATCATTAAAACTACGAATCCATTTGCCATTATTTTCATATCCAGCAGCCCAAGTTGCATCTAATATAATCCATTTTTTATCAATCTTTACAGCATTCCAAGCATGATTTGAAGTATTAGAGATTTTGCCAATTTCATCAGAACTTGTTCTAGCATTTCCTTTTATAACTTCAGCTTCAATTTTTAATAAATCACATATTTTTTTGAAAGACTGTGCATATTCTTCACAAACGCCAGTTTGATTTCTAAAAGTTTCAGAAACTATATTATCTATATGCGATTTTATTTTTTCTGTTTTTTCTTCTTCGGATTTATAACTAAAACTATAATTCCTTTTTGTTGGATTGTAGAATTCTCTTAAATTATAACGAATGTTTTTTGCCAACCAAAAAAATGCTGCTCTAGACTTATCAGCATCAGAAGAAAAATCTTTTTCAATCTGATTTGCTAAATCTTCTACTTTGCTAAATCTCGGATAGTTGATAACGACAGCATCAACTTTTTTGAAGTTTTGCGAAAAAGTAGAAAGACTAAAAAATAAAAATATAAGTATAAGTTGTTTCATCATCCAAAAGTTAAACTATTTTAGAAACCAAAAATTGTGCCTTTAAGTTTATTTAGTAAAAAATAAAAATCCTTCAGGTTTTAGAAACTTGAAGGATTTTAAAAAGTATAAACTAATTATTTTATAAATTATTAATCGTTTTTCTAATGGCAACCAAATTACTTAAAAGGCCTTCTAAATTGTCTAAATGTAACATATTTGCGCCATCAGATTTTGCGTTTGCAGGATCAAAATGCGTTTCAATAAATAAACCATCTACGTTATTTACAATTCCAGCTCTTGCAATAGTTTCAATCATATCTGGTCTTCCGCCAGTAACACCAGCAACTTGATTTGGTTGTTGTAAAGAGTGTGTTACATCTAAAATTGTTGGTGCAAAAGCACGCATTTCAGGAATTCCTCTAAAATCTACAATCATATCTTGGTAGCCAAACATAGTTCCTCTATCAGTAATCCACGCTTTGTTAGAACCAGCATCTTTTACCTTTTGCACTGCATGTTTCATTGCACCTGGACTCATAAACTGTCCTTTTTTTAAGTTGACAACTTTTCCTGTTTCTGCTGCAGCAACTACTAAATCTGTTTGACGAACTAAAAAAGCAGGAATTTGTAAAACATCTACATATTCTGCCGCTTTTTGTGCATCAGAAATTTCATGAATATCTGTAACTGTTGGCACACCAAAAGTTTCTGAAACTTTACGTAAAATTTTTAATGCTTTTTCATCTCCAATTCCTGTAAAACTATCAATTCTACTTCTGTTTGCTTTTTTAAAACTTCCTTTAAAAATGTATGGAATTTTTAATTTATCAGTAATGGTAACTACTTTTTCAGCAATTCTTAACGCCATTTCTTCGCCTTCAATGGCACAAGGGCCTGATAAAAGGAAAAAATTGTTTTCGTTTGTGTATTTTATATTTGGAATTTCAGATAAAATCATTTGTAAAAATTTTTAACAAAAATACGTAAAAATTTAGCGTTATATTTATCCTTTTAAAATCAAAAAAAATGAATAGAATAGTTATCACTTTAATAGTATCTGTATTTTTAATTTCTTGTAACAGCGCTAAGAATGTAAATAAATCAGAAAACAAATCAGCAAAAACAGAAAAGACAGAAAGTGCTTTTTTTATTGATTCTGTAACTGTTAAAAAGCATTTGTACACCTTAGCTTCTGATGAAATGGAAGGTAGAAAAACAGGAACTCAAGGAATTGAGAAAGCTGCAAAATATATAGAAAACGAATTTAAAAGAATTGGTTTAACCACTTTTGAAGATTTAGAAACCTACAGACAAACCTTTAATTTTACACCTAGAAATAGTAAAGAAGAAATTTCGACTGCAAATATTATTGGGGTTTTAGAAGGAAAAAGTAAAAAGGATGAATATGTAATTATTTCTGCACATTATGATCATTTAGGAAATGAAGGTAAAGGAGATGATAAAATTTACAACGGCGCAAATGATGACGCTTCTGGTGTTACAGGTGTTTTAGCTTTGGCAGAATATTTTAAACAAGTAGGGAATGAAAGAACAATTGTTTTTGCTGCTTTTACTGGAGAAGAAATGGGATTAATTGGTTCTACAGAATTTGGAAAAGGAATTGATGCAAGCGTATTTGTTGCAGGAATCAATTTAGAGATGATTGGGAAAGTACCAAGTTTTGGCCCAAATACAGCTTGGTTAACAGGTTTTGAACGATCAGATTTTGGGAAGATTATTCAGAAGAATTTAATGGGAACTGGTTATCAATTATTTCCAGATCCGTATAAAAATTTTAATTTATTTTTTAGATCAGATAATGCATCTTTAGCGCGTTTAGGTGTTCCGTCACATACTTTTTCTACAACACCAATTGATGTTGATAAAGATTATCATAAAGTGTCTGATGAAGCAGAAACCTTAAATATGACTGTAATTACACAAACCATTCAAGCTGTTGCAAAAGGTACAGAAAGTATTATCAACGGAAAAGATATACCAACAAGAGTTGTGTTAGAAGAAAAGTAAAATAGGATCTGATGAAAAATTTAAAATACCTTTTTTTGTTTTTATTGATGAGCTGTTCATCATCAAAAGTAATGACAGATTATGATAATGCCATTAATTTTTCTGATTTTAAAACCTACAGCTTTTATGAAGATGTTGGCGGAGGTTTAAATGAACTAGATGTTAAACGAGTAATTTTTGCTATTAATTTTGAATTAAATCAACGTGGTTTTAAAGAAACAGAAAGCCCAGATTTTTATATAAATGTTACTTCTAAAACTTCAGAAAGTAGTAACAATAATTCTATAGGAATTGGAGTAGGAGGTGGAGGAAGAAATAGTGGTTTTGGAATTTCTGGTGGAATCCCAATTGGTGCAAAAAAACTGAATGAAGAATTGGTTATTGAGTTTGTAAATGCTAAAACCAACCAAATTATTTGGGAAGGAGCATTAAATTCTAAAATTAAAGAAAATAGAAATCCAGAAGAAAAAGAATTGCAATATACTGAAGTCGTAAAAAAGATTTTAAATCATTATCCACCAAATAACGAAAACTAAAAATGGCTTATAATGCGTTTTTAGCAGACAGAATTGCCCAGTTTTTTATAGAAAAAAGGGTTTCTTTTTACGAAAAGAAAATGTTTGGCGGAACTTGTTTTATGGTTAATGAAAAAATGTGTGTTGTTGTATTACGTGATGAAATTATGGCAAGAATACATCCTGAAGTTTACGAAGAATCTTTGAAAAAAGAAGGTTGTAAAGAAATGAATTTTACAGGAAGATCTATGAAGGGTTATGTTTTTTTAACGGATGATGCCTATGATTTAGATGTTGATTTACAGTATTGGTTACAATTAGCTTTAGATTTTAATCCGTTAGCAAAAGCGAGTAAAAAAAGAAAATCCTCTAAAAATTAATTTAGAGGATTTTTTATTTTAAAAAAAAGGTTCTTAAAACTGATATCTAACACTTAATCCAAAATCAGAATTTAAACCATCTAAACTTCCTGTAATTCCTATTTCTGGTCTATAATCTAAAGAAATTAATAAAGGTATATCATTTTCAATATCAAAGTTATATTCTACACCAACAACACCAGAAGCAAAAATTGAAGTTTTGTTAGCATCATAAATTCCGGCACCAGCACCAGCATACCAATTAAATTGATTTTCTAAACTCCAAACCCATTCATATAAACCTGTAAGTTTTACATCGTTAAAACTATCTCTTAAACCAAGGTTTATTTCTAGACGATTATTGTCTTCTAATTTTCTTTGATAAGTAACTTCAGATCCAAAACCATCATTACCTCCTAAACGAAGTCCAATTGAATTGTCTGCAATATCTTGTGCATTTATAGAAAGTGTTGTAGCTAAGAATAAGCCAAATACTAAAAGTGTTTTTTTCATAATTTAAAGTTTATTTATAAGTACAAAATTATGGTTATTATTTGATTTTAATGATCTCAAATAAGTTAAATTTTGATTCATATGAATGTTCTTATTCGCTTATTTTTAAACGAATTCCTTTAGAATGACTGCTAAATTCTGGTGCATACATACTTTGAATTGTTGTAATTCCGTTGCTGAAATTACCAGCATTATTAACACGAACATCATATTCAAAAACATAAACTCCTTTTGGAATTCTATCAAAAAAGAAATTAGTTGCAGCATCTTTTGTGCTTTCATAATAGCCTAAATTATCTTGATATTTGTATTGAGAAAGTACATTAATTGGTTCAACGCCAGAAGCTCTCATATCTTTCATGTGAATAAATTCCATGTCTCTGTCAGAACGTAGTTCAATTCTAACTGTAATTAAATCACCTATTTTTATGGATGAATTTTCAGTAATTTCTTTCAACTCTTTTCCTGTATCAGAATTTACTTTTAAAAATAGTTTTTTATTGATTTTTAAAGGAGTTTCTGCGGATGTTATTTTGTCTAAATCTTCAAAATATTGCCAATATAAACCTCCCCAAGCAATTCCGTTTCCTTTTTTGTTGATGGTAACTGTAGCCATTTCTGATTTAATTTCATCAGTATTCCAAGAAGTTTTAAAATAACCAGTTCCTGCTTCTACTTTTACATTCTCCATTTCTGCAGGATTGATTGTTTTATCTCCAACTTTAATGTCAACCATTTCTGTTACCGAAATCCAATCACTTCCATTTAATAATAAGGCGTACACAGCTTCTGTAGTTGCTTTTGTGGTTTTCCATCTGTTGGTTTGCTTATTTTTTAACAACCAAATTTTAAGATTATCAATCGTTTCTGTGTCGTTTTCAATTTCAGAAAAAGTCTCAATCATCAAAGCCTGAGTTTCAATTGGAGCTTGATAAAAGTAATAACCAGCAGTGTTGGTTTTCCAGTACATTCCTAATTCATCAGAATAAATAGCATTTTCTTTTAATGATTTTAAAATTTTATTGGCAACTACTTTTTCATCATTTCTAAAAAGAGACAATGCAATCTGCCCTTTTGCATACAAATTGTATTCATTCCAATATGTTGCAGATTGATTTTGAAAATAAGCAACAGCATTTTTAGTTTTTTCATCCAAAGAAATATCTTTATAAAAACTACGCATATATAAATACTGAATCGTAAAATAATTCAAGTTGTTCTTTTCTAAATAATCTTTATAAGCGATTTCACCTTCTTTTTTAGTTTTGGATATTTCTTTAATTTCAGATGCTCTTTCTAACAATTTTAAATATTGATCTAAGAATTCTTTGTCTAAAAAATGAACTGATTTTTCAATCATCTTTTTTGTTGATGTATTAAAATCAGAAACTCCTAATTTTTGTAAATGTCCAAAACCTGTTGCAATATGTTGAGTGATATAGGTGCTTTCATATCTACCGCCTTTAAACCAAGGAAATCCGCCAGAATTCATCTGAATATCTTGTAATTTATTGATAGCTTTTTCTTGTTCGTTTTTCATTTTTGTTAAATCGAACAACAAGGCAATTCTTTTCTTTTGTTCGGTTTCTGATTGCGCATCTCTTAACCAAGGAGTTTCCTGAATAATCAATGATTTTAGCTCTTCATTTTTCTCTAAATTTGATAAAAGAGCATCCGAAGTTTTCCAAGAATTAAACACTTCTTGAATCTTAGGATTTGAATTTGCAACAAAACTCGCTAACGTATTTGCATAAAATCTAGAGAAAGTTTGTTCTGCACATTCATACGGATATTCCATTAAATAAGGCAAAGACTGAATAGCATACCAAACAGGATTTGATGTCATTTCTAACGTTAGCTTGTGGTTTTTTAATGTTGAAGAAGTTGAATTTTTAAGTTTATCTAACGTAAAAGTTTTGGTTTCATTACTACGAACCCACATTGACATTGTTTCTGTAACCAAAATTCTGTTTGATAAAACAGGCAATACATTTTGTTCTCCATCAGAAAAATCACCAGCTTTTGCTACAATTTTATATTGAACAGCTTGTACCGTTTCCGGAATTGATAAATTCCAAGAAACGTTTGTATTTCCATCTTTATCAACTGTAAAATTTTTGGTTGCATTAGTGTTTTGTAATTCAGTATCTATTTCTTTTCCTGAAATTGCATCTGTTAATAGTAGTTTTGCAATACCACTTAATTGATTATTTGTTAAGTTGGTAATTTTTGCACTCAACGTAATTGTGTCTTTTTCTCGTAAAAAACGAGGTGCATTTGGCACAACCATTAATTCCTTTTGAGTAACAGTTGTTAACGTTTTTGTTGCTGATTTTAATTCTGAAGTATGTGCCAATAATTGCAGTTTCCAACGAGTTAATGCTTCTGGTATTGTAAAATTGAAACTCACTTTTCCATCTTTATCTGTTTTTAATTGTGGAAAAAAGAAAGCCGTTTCATTAAAGTTTTTACGGGCTTTTACTTGTGATAATTGGTTTTCTAATTTTTCCTGACTAGGTTTAGTAGTAATGATAATTGCTCCATTTGTAGCTTCAACTCCATAAAGTGCAGCAGCATTTGCGCCTTTTAAAACAGAAACATCAGCAATAGTAGTAGGATCTAATTTTAGCACTTGTTCATGGGGCATAGGTTTTCCGTCAACTATATACAAAAATTTATCATCTTTTGGAAAAGAACGCATTCCTCTTAAGGTAATGGTAAGCTCTTTATCGTTATTCTTTTGACTAACATTTAAGCCCGAAACTTTACCCGTTAAAGCAGCAGCTAAATTTTCTGCACCATCCATTGTCATTTCTTCAGCTCTTACAACTTGGTTAGATATAGTAACTTGGGCAGAAGTTCTTTTAATTCCATAAGCCATCACTACAACTTCATCTAAATTAGAAGCATCTTCTTCTAATTTAATATCAATATTTGTTTGCTTCCTTACAGAAATTTCTTGTGATTTAAATCCTAAATAATTAAATGTTAAAACATCATCAGTTTTTATTTTGATCGTATAATTACCATCAAAATCAGTTTGTGTTCCAAAGGTTGTTCCTTTAATTTGAACATTTACTCCGGGTAAAGAATTTCCATTTTCATCAGAAACAAAACCTGTAATTGTGCCATCAAAAACTGTTCTTGTACTATTAATATTTCTTTTGGTCTCTCTTAAATATTGTTGATTAATCCATCTATTATTGTTTAAACTAAAGCCAAACCATTTATAAGAATCATTGCCAATTGAAGGAAATCCGTAATAATTTCTTGCAATATTTCTGATATTAAAATAGGTGTTATCAAAACTTTTATTCGCATTACTAGTGCTATAAGAATAATAACTTGGCTTTGGAGTTATTGGGTTAAATTGCCAATTATGAGACTTAAATTCATCTAAAGAAGCATCATACATAGAAGCCAAAACTTCTGCAGCAACTGCATCATTTTTGTCGTTTTTAATGGTAAAACTCCATGTTTCATCTTGTCCTGGTTGTAACTTATCTCTAAAAATATTAGTAATAATTTCTATATTTTTTGGAGCTTCATTAATATCAAAATTGAAGTTCTCACTCTCAAAATAATTAGATTTAACAAAGTGATATTTTACTGCAAAACCACCTATATCTTCTTTTTTTATCGGAAATTTTATAGTTTTTACACAGTTGTTAAGTTTTATGATTTTAGTGTCAATAAGTTTATAGTTCTTTTCGATCTGTAAGACAATTGTCATGTCTTTTGCTGCAGAACCAATTTGAATTTCTACTTCATCACCTACTTTGTAATATAATTTGTTAAAGTTTATAGTTAGTAATTTATTATCTGCAACTTCTTTTTCTTTGGATGAGAAAAGTGTTATTCTTTTTTCATCTTTTACTGCTTGATTAAACTTGTCTTTACTTTCTAAAACAACAATATATTTTCCTGAAATCCAGTTATCAATATCTTTTAAAATAAGTTCTTTGGATGTTGAAGTGTCAAAATTTTCGCTAAAAATAAGTGCACCTTTTTTCCAGTTTTTTTCATCACTTTCATCATCTGTAAAAGGTTCATGTGGAAATAATGTTCTAAATGTGTTTTCAGAAATATCTTGATAGTCAGGAGCAGACCAAGATCTTTTTCTTTGCGGAGATTTTGGAGATTGCAACTTGTAAATTTTTACAGTTCCTTTTGCAGCAACAAACTCATCATTTAAATTTTTTGTATCAATTTTTAAGATAGTTTCTTTCTCGTTTTTATCAATTTCATCATCCATAGAAATAGAAGCAATCAAAGAATGATATCCAATTTTTACTGTAGTTGTTGCGCTGTGAGTTTCTCCATTAATATCAGTAACATCCGCAGTAATTTCATAGGTAAAAATAGGTAAACCCTCTATATCAACACTTTCATCCGGAATTGCTTTAAATTTAACAGAAAAAATACCAGATGCATCTGTGATACTTTCTCCATGTGTAATTTCTTGAGAACTAGAACTAGAGTTTGGTCTTCTCCAATAATACCAACTCGGATATTGCACTTTTCTGTGAACTCTGTAAACCACTTTTGCATCCGTAATATTTGCACCAGAAAAAGCTTTTGCAAAACCAATTACTGTAACAGAATCATTGATTTTAAAACTTTCTGTAACGGGTTTAAAATCGGTAGCAAACTTTGGTCTTTTGTATTCTTCTACAGAAATTGTTGCTGAATTATTATAGTCATATTCAAAATATTCACTACTATCTTCTTCTAAACTTTCATCAACTTCGATAGTAAATTCACCTGTTAAACCATTATTTGGAATTACAAATTCGCCTGCAACAGAGCCAAATTCATTCAATTTTAAATCTAATGTTTTTACTACTTGATTGTTTACATCGTTTAAAGTGATTTCTACAAATTCATTTGTAAAAACTTCTGATTTCTCACCTTGTTTTTTTAGTACAATTGCTTTAAAATAAACAGTTTGTCCTGGTCTGTAAATACTTCTGTCTGTAAAAATAAATGGTTTTATAGTGATTTCTTTGTTAGTGTTTTCATAGTTATTTCTATCATAGGTGTAAAAATAATGAGAGCCAAAATTGGCGAAATCATTTTTTGTTTTTACGGTAATATCAACATTTCTGTATTGGTCTTTACTTTTAAAAGAAGCAAATCCGTTTTTATCTGTAGTAAGTTTTTTGTTGATGAAATAATCTTCATTATTACTTGTGTTTTTTAAATGTATTGCTGCTTTTTTAATTGGTTTCCCTGTGTTTCTATCAACAATTTGATAATTGTATGTATTATCAAAATTATTTTCGATTAATGTTAAGTTAGTTACTTGAATTTGTGTTGTTCCGTAAATTGATTTTTCTGTTAAATCATCACTTTCTGAAGCCAAAATTAAATACATTCCACTTTCAAATTTTGGCACAATTACCTCTGTAGTGTGTTGCAAATAATCATGTTCATTTCTTAATTGATGTTGCCAATTTGTAACTTTTTCTAACTTACTGAAAAATGTTTTCTTATCCTCTAATTTGTATAATTTATTAAAGAGTTTTAGCTTTTTTTTGTCGATTTTATACGCTGTAAAAAACAGTTTTTCCACATTAGTATAGGTTATTAATAATCTAGAATTTTTATCAATAGGAATAAATCTTTCTCCTTCAATAGAAAGTGTTTTTTGTTCAATTTGAGCTTTTAAAATAGCACATTTTTCTGCACCAAAACTTTTAGAAAATTTTTTAATTACTGCATCACAAATAGCAATTGCTTCTTTATTTTTAAAGCGGTTCTTATTGTTTTCTGATGAACTATAACTTGCTTTATTTTTATAAATACTCGCAATTTCGAAAGCATACAAAGCACTTGCCTCATGTGTTTTAAATTTTTCTTCGGATGCAATTAAACTTTTTAAAAGAATGTTTTCTGAATCCTCGAAAGTAGCATGCTGATTTACAAAGTTCATTCTTTGTATATCAATTTCTGCGAGCGCATTTTTATTGTTTTCTTTTAAATGAAAAGCAATAATTTTTTGATATATTTTTAAGGCATTCAATTGCAAAGACAAACTATCTTTTGACGTTATTTTTAAATTAGAAAATGTTTTTACATCACCCAAAAAAGAAACGTCATCAACTAAAAATTTGTAAGCAGGACTTGTAATTGAGGTTTCTGAAGATTTATAAAATTGTAATGTATTGTTTGCTAAAAAATCAAATAACGTTGGTCTATAAATTTTTGAATCAATATTGATTTGTAGTATATCAGAAAAGGTGGAAATAGCTATTTCTTGAAGTTGATCTGCATTATCTAAAGAAGCGTTAAAATAAGTATGAATTTCTTCAAACAATGTATCTAAATCCCAGGTTCTAAAATCGTCAGTATTAACTTTATTAGTAGTTTTTGTTCTATTATAAAATTTGTATCTATTTTCATTAAAATATTGCCAATATAAATTTGCTAAAACATTTTCTAAAACATTTTTTGTTGGAAATGTACTTTTAGCAATATGCTTTTTAAAGTTGTTTATTACTTTTAATTGTGCATCTTCTTCCAGTGTTAAAGCGAATTTACTTTTATAAAAAAGCGTTTTTATAATTTGTTGCGAATTGTTTTCGGCATCTGCTTTTGTATAGATTTCTTCAACAATTTTTAAGGCAGATTTAGGTAAACCATCAACCTCAAGTTTTTGTACTTTTAACCAAAGATCCTCAAAATTATTTTGAGCATTTAAGGTTGTAGAAAATAGGAAAATCATAAATAGTATTGTTGTAATTTTTTTCATCATCTAAAGATTTTGTGCAATCAAAGCAAGCATAAATCAATTAATAAAACAACTAATAATTAGTAAACGAGTCATTTGAGTTCGTGAAACTAATTTTTAACTGAGTTTCGTTCTAAATATAATCAATATTATTACGAGCTTTTGTATTTTTACCTTTTATAATTCTTGTATATGAACATTCATTTTATTGCTATTGGCGGAAGTGCAATGCACAACTTAGCAATTGCTTTACACCAAAAAGGATACCAAGTTTCTGGTTCTGACGACACAATTCATAATCCATCAAAATCTAGATTAGAAAAATATGGATTATTGCCTAAAGAATTTGGTTGGTTTCCAGAAAAAATTTCATCAGATTTAGATGTAATTATTCTTGGAATGCATGCTAAAAAAGACAATCCAGAATTGTTAAAAGCACAAGAATTAGGCTTGAAAATTTATTCATATCCAGAGTTTTTATACGAGCAATCTAAAGATAAAACGAGGGTTGTTATTGGTGGTTCTCATGGTAAAACTACGATTACTTCTATGATTTTACATGTTTTGAATTATCACGAAAAAGAAGTAGATTATATGGTTGGTGCGCAATTAGAAGGTTTTGAAACTATGGTGCATTTAACCGAAGAAAATGATTTTATTGTTTTAGAAGGAGATGAGTATTTGAGTTCGCCAATTGATATGCGCCCAAAATTTCACTTATACAAACCAAATATTGCTTTATTAAGTGGTGTTGCTTGGGATCATATAAATGTTTTTCCAACTTTTGAGAATTATGTAGAGCAGTTTAAAATTTTTACAGATTCTATGGTGAATGGTGGAAGTATGGTGTATAATATGGAAGATGAAAATGTAAAAGATCTTGTAGAATCATCAGAAAATCATATTAAAAAATATCCATATAAAACTCCAGAATATTTTATTGAAAACGGAATTACTTACTTAGAAACTGCAGAAGGAAATTTACCTTTAGAAATTTTCGGAAAGCACAATCTTCAAAATTTAGCGGGCGCAAAATGGATTTGTCAACACATGGGAATTGATGAAGATGATTTTTACGAAGCGATTGAAAGTTTTGGTGGAGCGAGTAAACGTTTAGAGAAGATTGTTGAAAATAATTCAACCGTAATTTTTAAAGATTTTGCACATTCACCAAGTAAAGTAGAAGCAACTACAAAAGCTGTTAAAGAACAGTATGCAGAAAGAACGGTGTTAGCTTGTTTAGAATTACATACCTATTCTAGTTTAAATGCAGAATTTTTAGCTGAGTATAAAGGAGCTTTAAATGCTGCTGATAAAGCTGTTGTTTTTTATTCTCCTCATGCTGTAAAAATTAAACAATTAGAAGAAGTTACAGCACAACAAATTGCAAATGCTTTTGAAAGAGATGATTTAATTATTTATACAAATCCTGCTGAATTTAAGGAGTTTTTATTTAGTCAGAATTTAGAAAAAACAGCCGTTGTTTTAATGAGCTCTGGTAATTATGGAGGTTTAGATTTTGAAGAAGTTAAGAAGTTGGTTTAGGTTTTTTTAAACCAAATTCTACCATTTTTTTTCTCAACCATTTTTTATCTGTCATTGTGTTCATAAACCAAATTCTATGTTCTTTATTAACAATTGATTTATAAGTCATAAATAATCTATGATTAATAATTATTTTTTTACTAATTTTCTTTTGATGTTCTTTTCGTAAAATATCATCATTAAGAAAAGTGTTTAATAATTTAATATAAGATTTAGTGTTTTTATCTTCTAAAAATTTTAAGGAATTAGGTTTGTTAAATATTACAAAACAACTTGCTAAAAAGCAATTTAAAGGTTTTTTGAGCTTTGTTAAATTATTAAAAGCTACTAATGCATCTGTTTTTTTAGAAAGTAAAAAAACGTCATAAGCATTTCTTAATGCTATATCTATATATAAAAAACCATGATCGTTTATTTGTTTCGCAATTATTGTGAGCGCTAATTGATTTTTAAAACTAATTAAAGTTGTATTATTTATATTTTGAGTGTCTTTTTCTATTAAATTAAAATTAAACTCATTTGCATATTTTTCTGTTAAAAGTTCTTTATGTATTTCAACAGCTGCAATATTATTTTTTTTATTTAATCTAGGATAATGTTTAAACTGAGGAAAATCATAATCAGTTTTATGTACTTTTTTATATCCAAAATTTGCTAATATTTTAATTGCTGGTGGGTAATTCTTTTTAGAAATAATAAAATCAATATCACCAACCATTCTTTCTGCAATATCTTCATACAAACCTTCAAGTAAATTCCCTGTTCCTTTTAAGAAAATGGGAGTAATGTTGTGAGATAATAATAATTCATTTAACTCTTTTGCTTGATCAATTATTTGCTGATTTCGTTCTCTGTTTAAATCAGTAATATGAATCATATAATCTACCAAATCTTGTGGTACATAATCAAGAAATTCGGCTCTTTTTAAGTTACAATACAATGCAGGAAAAACAAAATGCCCTGTACTTACTTTTACAACAGAATTCCAATCAATATTTCCTGATTTTAATTCTGTTTCAACTAAAATTTTATTATGCTGTTCGTGATTTATAGTTAAACACTTTCCAATAAAAAAAAGTGTTTCTTTATAAGTCATTATCAAATAATTTTGTGACAGATGCAATCATTTTTTTATTATCAGAATATGTTAATTGATAGCATTTTAAACCTTCAAACCAATCTAAAAATATTTGTGCATTTTCCTTTTTTGGTGACAACCAAGAATCAGGAATTAATTGTTGAAAAGCATCAATTTTAGAAATTTCTTTACAACTTAATTCAGCATCTTTTTCATACTTGATAAATACTAGATCATTACAAGGTAAATGAGCAAAAAAATCATCGTTATTTGGTTTTAAATAACGCACAATTTTGTTTAATCGTGTAAAGTTGTATTCTGCGGATGTTCCTAATTCAGGATAAATTGGCAATAAAGTTTCTAAACTATTTTTCTTTATAGAAATAGCTGCAGGAAAACTATAAACTTCTTGTTTTTTTGCATCAACAGGAACAAAATCATCTGCTAAACAAGTAAATCCATTTGCTTGTAAAAGTGCTAAAGAAGTACTTTTACCGTTACCAGAATCACCCAAAAAAAGCATTGATTTTTTACTATTACTAATTGCAGATGCATGAAAAACACCCAACCATTCATTTTCTTCTTTTTGATGAATTTGCTGAATTAATTCCATTGAGAATTTTCCTTGAAAATAATGAACATTTTTACTGCTCCAAGAACCAATAAAAGTATTGTTTACATATAAAAAAATATAATTATGATTGATAAAAACTTCAAATTCATTTTCAAATTCTGTTGCTTCATCAATAACTAAATGTGCAAATTTAGGGTGAACTAAAGAAAGTTCTTTTTCACTTAAAAAAGAAATCTTAAAAATAATATCATTTATTTTATAGTATTTTATAAACTCGAAATCTTTAGGTTTTTTTAGTTCTCTAAAATCGTTACCTATTTCTGATGTTTTAGATTTTTCTTTTGTAAAAAACTTTTTATCAAGTTCTAAAATGAGGTCTATTGTTTTATCTAATGGAACATCCAGTTTTTTTGATAAAACTGTTGCTATTTCTTTAACTGCTATTCCTTTATGTAGTCTTTTTAAAATATCTGCCGTTGTATTTTCTAATACTACATATTCGTTGTTATTTTCAAACCAAGTAATGGTTTTATCGTCAATAACTTTATATAAAGTGGTCGTTTTTTTCATAAAGAATAAAAGTAGTTATTTTGGATTTATTATAATAAAAAAACGCCTCAAAAATTGAGGCGTTTTATAAAAAAAAGTATTTAATTTATTTTAAAATCCAGTTCCAGGAGCTTCGATACTTGCAGCCTGTGCTTTTTGCGGACTAAGTATAAGGTAAGTACCTAAAGCAGTTAAAGCTGCATATTTACCATAATTACCTATTTTTTTAATAGCGTCTTTACGTGTAATTTCTTCTTGTTTATTTTCTATGTTATTTTTCATTATATATCTTATTTAAATTCTAGAAATTATTCTAAAGTTATTTTCTTGTTTAATTTTCCTGCTTCTGTTTCTAACTGAACAATGTAAATTCCAGTTGCTAAATTAGGCAATGAAATATCTTGAACACCATTAGATGTAAAAGTAGTATTTAAAACTTGTTTACCAAGAATATTAAATAATTTTATATTTGCTTTTCCTTGAGATAAACCAACAATTCTTAAATTAGAATTATTAGTGTTATAAATACTGATGTTATCTAAAGAAACAGCTTCAATATTTAAAGTTGATTTAGCAGAAGTGTGTAAAAAGAATCTTCCAACCCCGTTTAAAGCTTCATCTAAAGTAACTTTATAATTTGCATTAGCTTCATCTAATCTTGTGTAAGAATTTGCTTCTCTGTCTTCTAAAAATACTTTTAATTCAGAAGGTAAGTTTAAAGCTTGTGCAGTAAATGTAATTTCTTTACCAGCATCAGCAATAATACCAACAGGAATAACCATGGTTTCTAAATCTGAATTAGGTAAAGATTGAATTTGGAAATTTTCACCTTTACTATCAGATACTAAATGAGAATAAAGAGCAAAAGGCTGTGGCACTCCACCAAATAATTTACCATCATAACCATTATCAAAACCAGTTGTAGTACCATCTATATAATACACTTTTAAATATCTTGAAGCATCCCCATTATTCATAAATAATTGAACTTCTGGTCTTGTAGCACTTTTTTGAAAAGTATCTGAAGCTTCATTGCTTTGCAATGCAGTTGTAAATGTTACATCATTCGTAGTTTTTGCTTCTACAAAAAATCCTTGTCCAGGAGCTATTTTAAAAGAATCTCCAGAAATTTGTGTGTCATATTGACCAGTACCTTGATTCCAAATATAAATTTCTTCTTGTACTAATTCATCTGTATTTGTAGTTAAAAAAGTACCACTATTTATATAAGAAGCATAAGGGTTACCTATCAAATTAAAATTATTACTGCCTTGAGTTAAACCAATTGCAACATCACCTGTATTAAGTGTTCCTGTAAAAGAAAGGTCTCCAGCAGCACCTAGTTTAGCAGTGTATCCTTTTCCGTTTACTAAAGCATCAGTTGCTCCGCTACCAAAATAAGACCATCTATCATTAGAATCTGCTTGTGAATTATCATAAGGAGCAAAACCAATATTAGCGCCACTAGTAGCAAAAGTGTTATTGCTAATCATGTCAGTCATAATTTCTCCATTAACAGGACTAGAAACTAAATACCATGCTTTTGTTTTATCTGCGTCGTAAGCTAGAGTTCTGTTGTAAGTAACATTTCCTGAAGAAGTACCACTTACTATTAAAGAACCTCCGCTACTTATTGTAACACCATCTGTTTCCGTAATAGTTAAATCATTCGCTTCAGCTCCCGTTGAAGTTCCAATAATTGGTGCAGTAGCTACATCAGGAATAATAACATTATCAGCTGATGTAGGTACAGTATTTGTATCCCAGTTAGCTGCAGTAGCCCAATCAGAACTATCACTCCCATCCCAAGTTATTGTTGTTGGTGAATAAGGAGACCAAGTAATATCATCAACAATTATTTGTTTACCAGTTATATTCCTTAGTTCTATTATAATATCTCCGGTAACATTTATATCATCAACTGCAAATGTATATGCATCTTTATCATCAGCATCATCAAAAGCAATAGACGTTCCTTTAGAGACACTATTAATAAATAATTCTACTTGTCTATCTCCACTTGAGGTAAAACCTTTGTATAATTTAACAGAAAAATCTCCAATACCTCCAGTAATAGTACTAGAAGTAACTTTACTACCACTGTTTCTAAGCATTAAAGCATTACCAACAATTCCAGCTCCATTAGCATCTCCATTTTCATCTCTAGATTCTACGTATGTCCATGTAATATTATTGTTTCCTAAAAAACTATTATCATTATATCCGCCAGTAGCATTAGAGTTAGTGAAATCTTCTACAAAATAATTAGGAGTTTCATTATCTGCAATAGTAACAGTATGTGTAGCTTGCGAAATAACCAAACCAGTTACAGTACTAGTTTCTGTAATGGTTAGAATTACAGTTTCGTTGTCTGTGTCTGCATCATCATTAATGTCTAAAGAAACGTTTTTAGAACCATCAGCAGTAAAAGTTAAACTTGCAGTATTTAAAGTGTAATCTGCAACATCTGCAGTACCAGAAGCAGCAATACTAACATCTATTTGTGTACCAGAATAATCTGAAACAGTAACAGGAATTAATACGTTAAAAGTTGCGTCTGTTTCAGATTCAGTACTTGTAGCGGCATCAAATCCAATAGATGGCGCAACTTCATCGTCTGTAATAGTAACAGTGTGTTGACTTGTTCCTAAATCTGCTGTACCAGTAGTTACTGTAAAATCGATAATAATCGTTTCATCAATAAAATCTGCATCATCATGTATTGTTAAAGGAATACTTAAAGTTTCGTTAGCAGAAAAAGTTAATGGAGTTAAAATGATTGTATAATCTGAAGGATCTGCAGTACTAGAACCATTTACAGTTGGAGTAATGGTAACATCTGTATTGTAATTTGTAAAAGTTACAGGAATACCAGTGGTAACAACATCTACATCTGTTTCATTAACAGAAGTTGTTTCAGCGTCAAAAGTAACATTTGGTGTTAAAGACGCTGTTTCTAAAGTAAAGTTTTCTACAATCCAATTAGAGCAATCAGCATTAGTATCGTACTTAAAGGCAATATATACATTGGTACCAGCAACACCTTGTAGAGTGGTAAGGTTCTCACTGCTAATTTCTACAATAGTACCAGTACTACTTTGGGCAGCAACACTTTCTATTAATGTCCAAGTAGCAGTATTTGGGTCTCCTGTGCCTATGTAATCATTAGAATAATATATTTCTATTGCAGTAGAACCGTATTGTTGAGAGAAATCGTAAGATAAAATTTCGTTTGCAGCAGTATCTAAATTAAATGCTGGCGAAATAAGCCAATCTTCTGCAGTACAGCTGTCGGTATATGCATTCATGCTTACTCCTGTTCCATTAGTGTAAGCCCAAGTTGAAGTACCTGCAATATTTTGAGCAGTCCAATCATTAGAAAAAGGATCTACACTTGTAAAGTCAATAGTGTAAGGTAATGAAATACCTGGTGCAATATCATTATCTATAATGGTAACTGTATGTGTATCTTGAGAAATTACCAAACCAGTTACAGTACTTGTTTCAGTAATGGTTAAAATTACAGTTTCAATGTCAGAATCTGCATCATCATTAATATCTAAAGAAACGTTTTGAGAACCATCTGCAGTAAAAGTTAAACTTGCAGTATTTAAAGTGTAATCTGCAACATCTGCAGTACCAGAAGCAGCAATACTAACGTCTATTTGTGTGCCAGAATAATCTGAAACAGTAACAGGAATTAATACGTTGAAAGTTGTGTCAGTTTCTGTTTCAGAGCTTGTAGCAGTGTCAAAACCAATAGATGGTGCAACTTCATCATCTGTAATAGTAACTGTATGTTGGCTTGTCCCTAAATCTGCAGTTCCATCAGTTACTGTAAAATCAATAATAATAGTTCCATTAATAAAATCATCATCATGATGAATTGTTAACGGTATATTTTTTGTTTCATCAGCACCAAATACAATCGGAGTTAAATCAATTGTATAATCTGCAGGATCTGCTGTACTTGCGCCATTTACCGTTGGGGTAATAGTAACACCTGCAGCATAGTTTGTTAAAGTTACTGGAATCCCTGTGGTAACAACATCTATATCTGCTTCATTAACAGAACTTGTTTCAGTATCGAAAGTTACCGTTGGTGTAATTATACCTGTGAAAGCTGTCCATACAACATCGTCTATACCTACTCTATCAGCACCACCACTGCTCGAACCTCCGGTGTCATTCCATAATTTAATAACTATATCACCACTTACATTAATGTTTGATATTGTTGTTGTTGTAATTGCAGTTTCTACTGGTACAGTTCCAACTTTTACATCATTAATAAAAACTGAAAGAACACTAGAGCCTCCACTGAATTTTCTTTGAGTAGATATAGTTATGTCTCCTATACCACCGCTTATTGTTCCTGATTGCACATAAGTATCCGATTTGTCGTCGTTTAATGTGATTGCATCTCCATTAATATCTTCGCTAACTCTTGCATTAGTGGCTGTCCAAGTAGAACCGTCATCTCCAGTCCAACTTCTAGATAAATAACTGCTTACATTACCAGTGATACCTGTAAATGTTTCTGTACCTTGACAATAACTAAAATTGGAAATTATTGCAAAAACAAATAGCATTGCAATTTTTAATAAGTTTTTTTGTTTCATAATTTATGTATTTTGTTGCCATAAAACTACAAAAAATATAAAGAATGAAAACAGTAATTATCTATTTTACTGAAAGATAACGTTAACTTAAAATAGAGCTCTTATTTTAATATTTTCGTAAATTTATCGTTATCTTTTTTTTAAATTCGAAAAAACTAACTGAAATTAATTTCATTTACCATTAGTAAAGTACAACAGAAAGGCAAGCATAAATAGTTTTAATGTAACTTTTAGGAGACAAACCAACCTTTTTTGTATTCCGTTCGTTTAAGTTTTGTATTTGTTACGAATCAATTTTGTATTTGTTACGTATCTATTTTGTAGAAGTACTAGTATCTCTCTATAAATATACTAGTATTTTGTGTAGTTTATACTAGTATATTTTTAAAATTATAGTAGTATTTTTACAAAGATAATATTGTAAGACCTTAAAAGCTTTAAATAGAAAGGAATTTAAAGATACAACTTTTTTTAAAAAACAACGAAGTAAATGAACGTTGGCTTTATAAAATAGCTATTTTACGAGGTTCTTTTAAATATTGATTAGAAACGAGACTTTCTTAGATGCAAACTAATTTTTTCGCCAGAAGAAAGGTGTAAACAAAATTAAAACTGTAAAAAGCTCTAAACGTCCAATTAACATTAAAAAAGAACAAAACCATTTTGCAGAAGATGATAAATGTGCAAAACTATCAACAGGACTTACAGAACCTAAACCAGGACCAATATTACCTAAAGAGGAAGCTGTAGCACCTAACGCAGATAGGAAATCTAAACCCAATAATGTTAAAATAACTGATGCTAAAATAAAAATTAGCATGTAAATAATAAAAAAGGAAAGAATATTAAAAACAATTGTTTGACTCACCGATTTCCCATCATATCTTACAGGAATTATTGCATTTGGATGTAAGGCTTTTTTAAATTCTAAAAAGCTATTTTTTAGCATTATAATATGTCTAACAACTTTTACGCCTCCACTTGTAGAACCTGCAGAACCACCTGTAAAAAAGAGCGCAAAGAAAATAGCAGTTGCAAAGAAACACCATGTAGTAAAATCTGCGGATACAAAACCAGTTGTAGTTACAACAGAGGTTACCATAAATAAAGAGTGTCTTATAGCACTTTCTGCTTCGCCATATACTTTTGGATGTGCAATTGTAGTTTGTAAATTAGGATCTTGGAAAAATATAATTAAAATTGCAACAACTGCTGAAACTCCTAAAACACCAAATAAATAATATCTAAATTCTTCACTTTGAAAAACTTTTTTAATTTTACCTTTCAAAGCAAAATAGATTAGTACAAAGTTTGAGCCTGCAATCAGCATAAAAAAGATGATAATATATTGTGCAAAAGGTAGATTATTGTAAAAAGCTACACTACTGTTTTTAGTAGAAAAACCACCTGTACTTAATGTTGCCATTGCATGATTTATAGCATCAAACCAAGTCATGCCAGCAAGTTTTAATAAAAAGAATTCAGCAAAGGTTAAAGAGACATAAATTAAGTATAATCGTTTTGCGGTGTCTGTAATTCTTGGATGTAATTTATCTGCAGATGGCCCTGGCGCTTCTGCCATAAAAAGTTGCATTCCTCCAATTCCTAAAAGAGGTAAAATTGCAATGGTTAGTACAATAATTCCCATTCCGCCTATCCAATGTGTAACACTTCTCCAAAAAAGAATGCCTTTTGGCATAGATTCAATATCTGTAAGAATTGAAGATCCGGTTGTAGAATAACCAGAAATAGTTTCAAAAAAAGCATCAGTAATACTCGGTATTGCACCAGAAAATAAGTAGGGTAACATTCCTGTAAATGAAAGTATAAGCCATCCAGAAGTTACTATTAAATAACCTTCTTTTTTATGTATACTGGTACTTTGAGGTTTGTTAAGAAAATAGAGTAGAACACCAATAAGAACTGTAATTATTCCAGAAATTAAAATTCCGTCACCAGCTTTTTCGTCATTAAAATAACTAAAAGGATAAGCAACAAACATAAACAGTCCATTAAGAATGGCTGTAATGCCTAAAAAGCGATAAATTATTTTTAGATTTAGCGATCCCATTTTAATTAAAAAAACGCTCTACGGTTGATATTGCTTCGGGTAAACAGAAAACAATTACTTTATCTCCTGTTTGTATTTGCATATTTCCAAAAGACATTAAAGCTTTTCCTTCTCTAATAACTCCACCAAAAACAGCTTCTCTAGGAAATCGTAAATCTTTAATAGGTTCTTTTGTAACTTTTGAATTTATTTTTACTTCAAATTCAAAAACTTCAGCGTCAATATTATGTAAATTGGCTAATTCTAAGATTTCACCTTTTCTAATATGTTTAAAAATATTACTTGCTGCAATTAGTTTTTTGTTGATAAGGGATTGTATACCAATTGTTTGAGAAATATCGATATAATCCATGTTTTCTACCAAAGCAATTGTTTTTTTAACGCCTTTAGATTTTGCAACTAAACAAGACATAATATTGGTCTCAGAGTTAGCGGTAACAGCAATAAAAGCATCAGTTTCTCTAATGTTTTCTTCTTCTAATAATTCTAAATCTCTTCCGTCACCATTAATAACTAAGGTATGGGTTAAAGTTTCTGCTAGTACTTCTGCTTTTTCTTTATTCTTTTCAATCAGTTTAACTCTAAAGTTGTCTTCACAAAGATTTCTTGCTGTTTTTTCGCCAATGCTACTTCCTCCAAGAATCATTACATTTTTAATGTTAAATTGTTTCTTTCCAAGAAGTGGATACAAGTCTTTCATGCTGTAATTTGGTACAGAAAAATAGACCTGATCATCTAGTTTATATGTTGTATCTCCTCTTGGAATAATAGTTTGAGAAACATTTTCTCTTTTTATTGCAATGGTTATAAAATCTACATTAGAAAACTTTTCTTTTGCTTCTTTTACAGTAAGATCTATTAAAGGCGAATTATAAGTTAATGCTGTTCCTAATACATTAAATAAACCACTTTCAAAGGCAACAGTGTCATTAAATGAAGATTGATTTAGCAGCATTTTAATTTCATTTGCGGCTAATTCTTGTGGCGAAATCATAAAATCTACACCAAATTTTGTAAAATCTACTTCACATTCATTTAAAAATTCAGGGTTATCAATTCTAGCAATTGTTTTTTTTGCGCCTAAAGATTTTCCAATAACAGAAATTGTAAAATTAGTATTTTGACTTTCTGTAACAGCAATTAATAAATCAGCAGAATCAATACCAATTTCTTTTAAAAGTTTGATAGAAGTTGCATCACCTTTTTGGGTAATTACATCTAAATGATTGTTGATATAGTTTAACCTATCTCCATCAAAATCGATGATGTAAGTGTCTTGAGATTCGTAAGAAAGTAGCTTTGCTAAATGAAAGCCAACATCTCCTGCACCTGCAATAATAATTTTCATGTTTCAAATATAGAAATAGTTGCAAATATATAAAGAGTTTTGTTGGAAACGTAAATAAATAAATATTTTCAGTTTTTACGAAAGATTTATAAAGTAATTTTACTTCTTTTTTTATAAAAAACTGATAAATATCGTCTTTTTTAGAGCATAGAAACTTTATTTTTACAAATTGATACTAAAAACTCATTTCTTGAAATTAAAATACGTTAACTCCCCGGTCTTTTTAAAAGTTTGTAACTTTTTGGTTCTTTTTTTACTCTTTGCTTCTTTTTTTTCGTGTGATAAAAAGCCTGAATATAAAGAAATTGAAACAAGTAAAAGTGTTTTTTTATCAGGAGAATTAATTCCTGATAGTCATTTTCTTGGTGATAAAAAATGTAAAGAATGTCATCAAAATGAATTTAAAAAATGGGAAGGTTCTCATCATGATAAAGCAATGCAAATTGCCGATAGTGTTACTGTTTTAGCAGATTTTAACAATCATACATTTACGAGTCAAGGTGTAACTTCAAACTTCTTTAAAAAAGGAGAAGATTTTTATGTAAACACAGATGGCCCTGATGGCAAAAATCACGATTATAAAATTGTCTATACTTTTGGGATAACGCCTTTGCAACAATACATTGTTCAATTTCCTGATGGACATTACCAATGTTTACGAACTGCTTGGGATTCTGTTAAAAATAAATGGTTTGATTTATATCCAGATTTTAAAGTAGTGCATTCAGAATGGTTGCATTGGTCAAGAGGAGGTTTAAATTGGAATAATATGTGCTCTGATTGCCATTCTACCAATGTTCGTAAAAATTATGAGCAAGAAACACATAGTTATAATACAAAATTTGCACTTATAAATGTAAGTTGTGAAGCTTGTCATGGACCAGGAAAAGAACATGTTACAGCTGAAGAAAATTTGGGCGAAAAATATGTTGCCAATGGTAGTTTTCAAATGACAAGTGATACAGCACCAAAAGAATTGGTAGATGAATGTGCACGTTGCCACATGAGAAGAGAACAGTTTTCTGAAGCTTTTAATTTTGAAGGTACAATGTTAGATCATTATTATCCGCAGTTATTAGAAGAAAGATTGTATCAAGCAGATGGGCAAATTTTAGATGAAGATTATGTGTATGGTTCGTTTGTGCAAAGTAAAATGTATCAAAATAATGTAACTTGTACCAATTGTCATGATGCACATTCTTTAAAATTAAAGTTTGATGGAAATAAACTTTGCGCACAATGTCATGTTGCAGAAAATTATGATACTCCTAAACATCATTTTCATCCGCAAAATACAGAATCTTCTAAATGTATAAATTGTCATATGCCTGGTAGATATTATATGGGAAATGATTTTAGAAGAGATCATAGTTTTAGAGTGCCAAGACCAGATTTAAGTGTAAAATACGGAACTCCGAATGCATGTACAGGTTGTCATAAAGATAAAGACGATGTTTGGGCGGCTAAAAATTTCACAAAACTATTTGGCGAAGTAGATTCTGTTCATTTTTCTGATAAGTTAGCACCAGGAATTACCATGCAACCTGGCGCTCATGAAGGTTTAATTGATTTAATGCACGATAAACAGCAACCAGAAATTGTAAGAGCATCCGCAACAAAAGCATTATCAAATTATAATATTCCGAGTTCGATACAGGAATATTTAAACCTTTTAAAAGATGAATCTGCTTTGGTAAGAGGAGCAAGTGTAGATGTTTTAAGCACTATTAACACTAAAGATTATACTTCTTATTTTTTACCATTATTAAATGATCCGAAGAGAACTATTAGAATAAAAGCATTTTTTGGTTTAGCGGTTATGGATGAATCAGAAATACCAGAATTTTATAAAGAAAGCTATCAGAAAGTAAAAAAAGAGTTTTTTACAAATTTAAAAACTAATGCAGATTTTGTAGGTTCAAGAATTAAAAAAGGAGATTATTATAATAAAAAAGGAAATATAGTTGAGGCAATTAAAAATTATGAAAATGCCTTAGCAATTGATAATATTAACAATCAAATTAGAATAAATTTAGCCACATTATATTACAATAATAAGCAGTATGAAAAAGCAGAAAAAGCTTTTAAAACTGTAATTGAGCAAGAGCCAGAATATGGGCCAGTTTATTATTCTCTAGCTTTAATGTATGGAGAATTAAATAGAGTAGATGATGCAATTGCTCAATTAAAAACAGCAATTAAAGTAATGCCAGATAATATTCGTTTTTATTATAATTTAGGTTTATTATATGATAAAAACCAAGATTTAAAAAATGCAGAAAAAACAATTGTTGCTGGTCTAAAAATAGATCCAAATAACGAAAGTTTATTATATGCTTTAGCATATATTTATTCTAAATCTAGTCAAAAAGAAAAAGCTAAAAATATTGTTTTAAGATTAATTCAATTATATCCAAATAACCAACAATATAGAAGTTTTTTAAATTCGCTTTAGGTTTTTTTAGAGAATAAATTCTTTTCAGAATATACGCTTAAAATTAGGTTTTTACTTTTAGCTGTCTCATAGTAGTGTCATGGAATGTCATGCAGATAGAAGCCTTAAATTGATAAAATTCATTTTCGTATTTTTATCAAAAATTGTTACATGGAAAAATTAACCATTAAATCTTGGGCTTTAGACGACAGACCTCGAGAAAAATTAATTGCAAAAGGAAAAAACGCTTTGTCTGATGCAGAATTAATTGCAATTCTTATTGGTTCTGGAAACAGAAAAGAAAGCGCTGTAGCATTATCAAAAAGAATATTACAAGCTGCGGATAGTAATATTAATGCACTTGCAAAATTATCTGTAGAAAAATTAATGACGTTTAACGGTATTGGAGAAGCCAAAGCAATTACCATAATAACTGCATTAGAATTAGGTAAAAGGCGTCAGCTAGAAATAGCTTTAGAAAAACTGAAAATTACCTGTAGTAAAGACGGTTTTAATATTATGCAACCCATTATTGGTGATTTAGAACACGAAGAGTTTTGGGTACTTTTCTTAAATAATTCTAATAAAGTATTAGCAAAAAATCAAATAAGTAAAGGCGGTTTAACAGCTACAATTGTAGATGTACGATTGTTGTTTAAACAAGCTTTAGAACTAACTTCTGTTGCTATGATTGTGTGTCATAATCATCCATCAGGAAAATTACAACCAAGTACTGCTGATAAACAATTAACGCAAAAAATAAAACAAGCAGGCACAACTTTAGATATAAAATTGTTAGATCATTTAATAATTACCGAAAAAGCGTATTTTAGCTTTGCTGATGAAGGTTTGTTGTAAGTTTTATACTTTTAGTAATGCATAAACTTTGAATCTTTGTTACTTTGCAGCTTAGGAACTATAGAAAAAAATGATACTAGTTTATACACATAAATTAACACCAAGAGTACGTTATATTTTTAAACATATTATAACAAGAACATTATTAATTCCTGTTAGTTTTACTACAAGAATAGAAGAATTTGTAGCGCATAGTGGTCCAAAATTAACCTATACAAAAGCACCTTTAGGAAACGAATTTTTTATAAAAAGTAACGATTTATTATTTGAGCAAGGTGTAAACGATTTAGAAATAAGTGTTCAAAAATGGGATGATGTTCCTTGTTTTTTTACAACCAATAAAAAAGCCCTAATTCCTTTTGATATTTTTGCTGCAAGTTTCTATTTAATTACTAGATACGAAGAATATTTACCACATGTAAAAGACATTCACGGTCGTTTTACGGCAGAACAAAGTTTGGCTTTTAAACATCAATTTTTAGAAAAACCAATTGTAGATATTTGGGCATATAAATTTTTAAATATTTTAAAAGAAAGATTTCCAGATTATACATACACGCAAAGAGCTTACAATTACATTTCTACAATAGATATAGACAATGCATTTGCCTACAAACATAAAAGTTTAATAAGAACTGTTGGTGGTTTTTTTAATGATTTGTTTAAATTTAAATTGTTAGAAGTTTGGAATCGATTTACGGTTGTTTGGGGTTTAAAAAAAGATCCTTTTGATACTTTTGATAAAATATTAAGGTTAAGAAAAGAATACAATGTTAAAACTATTTTCTTCTTTTTAATTGGCGATTATTCTACTTTTGACACTAATGTTTCTGCTTCAAAAATGAAATATAAACTGCTCATAAAAGAAATGGTAGATTATGCTCGTGTTGGTTTACATCCATCTTATTTTACTATGCAAAATGCCGTGCTTTTAAAGAAAGAAAAAGAACGTTTAGAGGCAATTACAAATATGCCAGTTAGCAGATCTAGACAGCATTATTTACGTTTTTCTTTACCAGAAACTTATCAGAATTTAATAGATTTAGAAATTGAAGAAGATTATTCTATGGGGTATGCAAGCAATGTTGGTTTTAGAGCAAGCACGTGTACACCTTTTTATTTTTATGATTTAGATTTCGAAATTCAAACTCCTTTAAAAGTATTTCCTTTTGCTTTGATGGATACTACTTTAAACGATTATATGAAATTAACACCTAAGCAATCTTTAGGTAGAATTAGAGATTTAAAAAACGAAGTAAAAGCTGTAAATGGTACTTTTATAACGCTGTTTCATAACGAGAATTTAAGCGATTATTTACGTTGGAAAGGCTGGAAACGTTTGTATGAATCGATGTTAAAAATTGCGACTTCTTAGAATGATAAATTATATAAAAAGAAAAGATTTAGACATTGCTAAATTTGATACTTGTATAGAAAATTCCGTTCAATCTAGAATATCTGCATTTTCTTGGTATTTAGATATTGTCGCAGATAATTGGGACGTTTTAGTTTTAGACGATTACAAAGCTGTTATGCCAGTAACTTGGCGTAAAAAAGTAGGAATTAAATATGTGTATCCGCCTCTTTGGTTGTTAGAATTAGGTGTTTTTTCTTTGGATGAAAGCCTAGATATTCAACCATTTTTAGCAATTTTATATAGTAAATTTAAGTTTGTAGAACTTCGATTAAATACTACGAATCAGTTTTTAAATTCGGATTGTTTATTGCCTAAACAGTTTCAATATTTAGATTTAAAAATTGGCTATGAAGCTATTTTAAAAGGCTATAATAGAAATAGAAAAAGAGAAATTGTAAAAGCAAACAAACATCATTTAATAGAAAACTGGACAGATAATCCAGAGAAATTAATTGCTATTTTTAAAGAAAATATTGCAGAACGTGTAAAAGGGATTTCTGATAAAGATTATACTAATTTACTAAATTTGATGAATCTTTCTATTGAAAAAGGAGTAGGAGAGTTGCTAACTATTTATGATGAAAATAATAAATTATTAGCTGCGGCTTTTTTCTTGAAACATAAAAATAAAGTAACACAACTGGTTTGTGCATCAGATATTTCTAATAGAAAAAATGGCGTACATACTTTTTTTAATGATCGCGCCATTTTTAAATATCAATCACATTTTGATATCTATAATTTTGGAGGTTCATCAATGGAAAATATTGCGAATTATTATTTGAGTTTTGGTTCGAAAACAGAAAAATATCAGCAAATAAAATATAATAATTTACCTTTTTTTATAAAGTTGTTGAAGCCTTAGAATTTAGAAATTCATCAAACTTTTTTGGTAGTTTTTTATTGAAAATAATTGCTGATAAATCTTCTGTATAAGATTCTTTCTGCTTTATAACTTTACACGGATTGCCAACAGCAATAGAATTACTAGGAATATCTTTATTTACCAAAGAATTTGCGCCAATGATAACATTATCACCAATAGAAACTTCTGGTAAAACGGTGCTATTTGCACCAATCCAAACATTATTGCCAATTGTAATTGGTTTTCCTTTTGTGTGTTCTCTTAAATTATCGCTTTTATGATTGGATGAAATTATAGAAACACCAGGTCCTAATTCAATATTTGAGCCAAAAATAATTCCGTTATTTGCTTGAATATAATTGTTGTAATTATCTCCTGGATCGCACAAAATTCCTTTTTGAATATTTTCTGGCGCTAACACTTTTGATGTAAAATGAACTGGCCATTTTACTTTTGGATTTAATCTAAATAATTTTTGCGGAATTAAATAATGGAAAAATAAAATATAATAACGCTGATAACTATATTTTGGTCTGTAATATTTTGGGTACAACCAATTTATAATCCATCCGAAAAAGAGAAAATCTATTTTTTTAAACATTTATTTTATCTTGTTTTTAGAGAAATACAAATACCATTGTGTAATAATTTCATTATATTCTTTTGATGATTTTTCTACTTTTAACTTGTTTAAATTAAGTGATTTTAGCATTTTATCTGTTAAAGGCTTGTAATTTACCCAATCGTTTTTTTCTAGAAATTGCTGTTTTATAAAAGTAGGTAAAAATGGTTTTATTTTGTTCTTTACTTTTTGAATATTAATATTTTTTTCTGATGGTTGTAATTCACTTTCAAAATAAACATTATATTTTTTAAAATATTCATTGATTAAAATAGCATCAAAAAATGTTTTCATCAGTTTATTTTTTACAGGTACTTTTTTAAAGAAATCTAACAATTCTTTATCCCAGAAAGGAAATCGATGCTCAAATCCAAAATAAGTATAAAAATTGGCTGAATTAAAAATATATTTTGCAATTTTTTCTTTAAGGTCAAAATCTTCAAAAACAGAAGAAGGAATTTTCTCTACATAATTATCATCAATATGAGTTAACTGCTTTTTAACTTGTCTTTTAAAAATTTTCTTGTTTGATGCTGATAAAGGGTAATTTGTAAATTTCTGTTCAATTATTAAGTCAGCAATGTCGGTATGGTTTAAATTTTCTGGAATTACTTTTAAAAACTGACTGCCTCCTAATAAATCGCCTGCATAACCAGGAATAAATATGGAGTCTTCTGCAATTAAATTATTTTCCTTTAAATAATTAACGGCAAAATACTCTTGTAAATTTGGCATGGAAGAAAGTTTTCCTGCAAAATGCGCATATTCTTTAAATGCTGATGTTTCTAAAAATCCATCAATGATTTGAGAATTGTATTCAATAAAAATCCATTTAAAATTTAAAGCTTCTGCAGTATTTTTAGAATTTTCAATTTCAAAACTATCTTTTCTACCATACGTATAACAAAATACATTTTTATAATTGTATTTTTTTAGCATTACAGCAATAAATCGAGAATCAAAACCACCGCTTAAAGGAATAACAACGGTTCTATTATTTAAGGAGTTTATAAACCTTTTAATTGTATTTTCGAAAGCATCAATTGCTTTCTTTTTTAAAGTAGTATAAGGATCTGAACTTTCTTTTTTTATGGCATACGAATAGAAAAAATTACTTTCAATTATTTCATCATTTTTGATGATTAGATATTCACTAGCTTGTACTTGAAAAACATTTGTTAATAACGTTTTTTTTCCGTGTGTATGATTGCATGCTTTGAACTCAATTTCTGATAATGCATCAAAAGTATCAAGATTAAAAGTATCTTTTAGATAAAAAATGTCATCACTTAAAAATAGTTTATTGTTTTGAAAAGTATAAAAAATCGGGAAAGATCTTGTAATATCAGAAGCAATAAAAACCTTATTTTTATCAGAAAAAAGTAAGGTAAAAACACCATTTATATTCTTTAAAAGTTCCTTAAAATCAGATGTGGTTCTTACTGATGACAGGTAGTTTACAGCATTTTCTTTTTCATAAAAAATAGCATTTATATAAAAATAACCTTTAAAAAAAAGGGAATCATTTTTATACCATTTAAAGCCTTTGTTATGTTTTAAAGTTATGTTCATATTAGCTGTATGCAATTTTCTTTTCTTTGGATGTTTTTAAAAGATAGATAAATATAAGAATATTAAAAAGCATTCCTACTCCAGAAAAAAGTATTAAAGAAATAACAATGTTGTCGTAAAAATAGTATCCTAAAAATAACGCCAAAAATCTAAATATCAGTAAAAAAGAATCATAAATAACCATCGTTTTTTGTTTGTTTAAAATCAGAATTAATGGCGTTATTGGATTGCTTAAAAAAGCAAAGAATAACCACGGAATTATAATTCTTGAGTACAAACCAACGTCTGCCCAATTTTCTCCAAAAATAATATCTAAGAAAAAAGAAATTACAAATAAAGGAATAAAAAGAAAGGAGCTAATAAATAATAAATGCTTGGCTGTTTTTATAACTAAATCATGTAAATCGCCTTTCTCATTATATATTTTACTTGCTTTATTAAAGAAAACCTGATTTATAGATTGTTGAAAAATACCAACAGGTGCTCTCATAAATTTAATTGCCAAACCATAAATTCCTGAGCTTGCCAAACCAAAATATTTAGTAATTAAAAGTACTGGTAATTCGTTGGAAAGATTATTTGTTAAGTTTATAATGGTGTTAAAAACAGGAATATCTTTATATCTTTTTGCTAAAAAAAACATCCTTTTTAAAGATAAATTTTTAATAAGTTTTTGCATTGTTTTAGCAGAGGCTTTTATTAAAAAAAGGAGCTGCATACATTGTCCTAAAAGCATTCCTGGAATTAATCCCAAAGAATTAAAAGAGCTAAAACCCGTTGCTAATTGAGCAGAACTCATAGTAGCAGATTTTGCTAATAATCCTTTAGAAATGTTTTTAAACATACTTGTTCTGTTGTTCCAATAATCAAAAATTGAAACGCTTGCAAAAAGAAAAACACTTAGCGGTAATAAATAAATGAAATTTGCGAGTTTCGTAATATTAAAGAAATTAGCAATACTCTCATTAAAAAAGAAGATTATAATCAGTAATAAAAGACAATAGATTGCTAAGATTATAAAAGAAAAAGCGGCTAAATTGATTGCATCTTTATCTCTTTTTGGTAAAACTATAGCAAATTCATATTGTAAAGTTGCCAAAGGTTTTAAAATTAAAGTTGCTGATGAAAATAAGGTGTAAATACCAAAAAGTTCTGTAGAAAAAAGGCGTGTAAGTATTAAAATTGAAGCATAAATAACAACTTGACTTAAAGCAGAACCCGTTATTAATGTTAAAACATTTTTAACAAACTCTTTTTTTAAAAAAGAAAATAGTTGCATATTACTGGCCTAATTACTGTCCTCAAATATAATGGAAATGAAACAGATTCAGCATGTCTTTTTTGATTTAGATCATACTTTATGGGATTTTGAAAAAAATTCTGATCTAACTTTTAGAAAAGTCTTCGATAAACAAAATATTACTTTAGATTTAAATTCTTTTTTAGAAGTTTATAAACCCTTAAATCTTGAATATTGGAAATTATATAGAGAAGAAAAAGTAACAAAAGAAGAATTAAGATACGGAAGGTTAAAAAAGACTTTTGACGCTGTAAGTTATAGTATTTCAGACGCTTTAATTGATGTAATTGCCATTGAATACATCGAGTTTTTACCAGATTTCAATCATTTATTTGAGCATACTTTCGAAATTTTAGATTATTTAAAAGGCAAATATCAGCTACATATTATTACAAACGGATTTGAAGAAGTACAAACTAAAAAAATGCAATCTTCAAATATTTTACAGTATTTTAATGCAGTAATTACATCAGAATCTGTTGGAGTTAAAAAACCAAATCCTAAAGTTTTTGAGTATGCATTAGAATCAACAAAAGCCCTAAAAGAGAATTCTATAATGATTGGTGATAATATTGAAGCCGATATTGAAGGGGCAATTAATGTTGGTATGCATGCCATTCATTTTAATTCTGAAGGATTAGAAATAAATAGCAATAATTTTCGTAGTATAAAGTGTCTTTTAGAAATAAAGCAATATCTTTGATTTAATTTGTATAATTATTATTTTATGAAGCCCCCTATTAAGATAAGTGTATTATTTTGCATTTTCCTATTAACTTCTTGCTACGAAAGTTTAGATTTTAATCAATTAGACGATCAAGTTTCTAAACCTGTTTTTACATCAGCAATAACTTATTTTACTTTTGTTCCTGCTCAATTCTTTGATTCAAATGGTAATCAAAAATTATTTATTTCTGATATAACTAATTTTTATGGTTTTCAAAATTCTTACATTAAAGAGAATCTTGTTAAAATAGATTTTAATGCAGAAATTAAAAATGAATTTGATAGAGAAGTAACACTTCAGGTAGAATTTTTAAATAGAAATAATGCTGTTGTTTATAGTTTTACACCAATAATTGTAAAAAAAGAGAATTTAAATTATATTTATTACAAGGAAATTGAAATTGTTTCCAACCCAACAATATTAGAAACAGAAAAAGTAAGAATAACTGCAAGGTTAGAAAACACAGGCTCGTCTTTAAATGCAAATGATACAAGAGAGTTTGAGTTTAAATCGTCAGTAACAATATATATTGAATCAAGTATATAGAATGAAAAAAATCTTATTTTTTATGCTGATGTTATCAGTCGTTAGAATCACTGCGCAAAATAAACAAGTATTGTACGATTTTGCAGAATTACCACAAACATTATTATTAAATCCTGCTGCAGAAACAAATTATAAATTCCACTTTGGAGTGCCTTTGTTGTCTGGTATTTCGTTAGATTATGGATCTTCTGGCGCAGTTTTAACAGATGTTTTTGCCAAAGACAATATAGATGTTAATGATAAAATTTCTACAATGTTAAATAGATTAACAGACAGAGATTTTGTGAAGTTTAATAGTCAAATAGAAGTTTTTAATGGTGGTTTTAGAGTCGATGATAATACCTATATTAGTTTTGGTTTTTATGAAGAAATTGATGCGATTAGTTATGTACCAAAAGATGTTATCACCTTAATTAATGAAGGTAATAGTTCTTATCTAAATAAAAATTTTAGTGCTTCTCAATTACTTTATAAATTAGATGTTTTAGGAGTTATTCATGCAGGAGTTTCCAAAAAAATTAATGAACAATTAACAGTAGGAGGAAGATTTAAAATTTATTCATCGGCTTTAAATATTGAGTCTACCAACAATACAGGAACTTTTACAACCGTTTTAGGAAACAATAATATCTACAAGCAATATTTAAGTAATATAAATATTAATGCTAAAACTTCTGGTTTAGTTGTAGATGATGAATATATAGAAGACCCAAATGCGTACTTAAAAAATACTTTTTTGGGAGGAAATTTAGGAATCGGTTTCGATTTCGGAATTACATATCACATAAATTCACAGTTAGAATTTTCTGCAAGTATTTTAGATTTAGGTTTTGTAAATCATACCAAAAATGTTAAAAATACTACTGCAAAAGGAGATTTTGTTTTTGAAGGAATAGAATTTGAATATGACCCTAATAGTTCTACAAATTATTGGGGACAGCTAGATAAAAATTTTACAGAACAAATACCAACAGATGAAAACGAAGAATCTTATATTTCTTGGAGACCAGCAAAATTTAATGCCGCTTTAAAGTATAGTTTCGGCGAAAGAAGAAGCAAATATTGTTATGATAATACGTATAAAGATTTTTATACTGATGCTTTAGGTGTTCAACTTTACAGTGTTTTTAGACCGTTAAGTCCGCAAGTTGCACTTACAGGTTTTTATCAAAAATCCATAACAAATAAAATTCACACAAAATTCACATATACAATAGACGATTTTTCTTACGCTAATATTGGAGCAGGATTTTCTGCGCAATTTAGTAGGGTAAATTTTTATGGAATGGTAGATAACATTTTAGAATTTGACAATCTTTCTTCTGCAAATAGTTTATCTTTACAGTTAGGAATTAATGTAATATTTAATTAAAATGATAAAAAAAATAACCTTTTTACTAGTTCTTTTTATAACAAGTTCTCTTTTTAGTCAGCAAATAAATTTAGATAAATATCAATATATAATTGTACCAGTGCAGTTTGATTTTGTAAAAAAAACAGATCAATATCAAACAAGTTCATTAACCAAATTTTTATTAAAAAAGAAAGGGTTTAAAGTTTTTTTAAGTAATGAAACACTTCCAAATGAATTAAATAATAATAGATGTTTAGCTTTATTTGCAAGTGTAAAAGATGATTCTAGTATGTTTACTATAAAAAATACTATTGAAATTAAAGATTGTTATGGAATACTTTTATATAGTTCAGAAGTAGGGAAAAGTAAAAATAAAGATTACAAAAAAGGATATCAAGAAGCTATAAGAAAAGCTTATGAAACCATGACTGATTTTGAGTATAGTTATAATCCTGCTTCAAATAATGTTAAAAATGTGGAAAGAAAAGAAGCAGTTATTGTTGATAAAGTTAAAACAATTTCGCCAATAATAGATACTCCTTCTGATGTTAAAATTGAGACTTTAAAAGAAAAAACAACTGTTTCATCTACTACTTTGGATGTTTTATATGCACAAGCTACAAGTAACGGGTTTCAATTGGTAAATACTACACCAAAAGTGGTTTTTGTACTTTTAAAAACAAATGTAAAAGACATTTTTATTATTAATGAAAAAAACGGAATTTTATATAAATTAGGAGATAATTGGGTCGCAGAATTTTATGAAAACAATCAATTAATAACAAAAGAATATCAAATAAAATTCTAATAATCGTATCTATTTTTCCATCTATTTTTTAAAGTTTCTTTAAACTGATTTTCTCTTGCGTTGTTACCTGGTTCATATAATTTTGTGCCAGAAATTTCATCAGGTAAAAACTCTTGTTCTACAAAATTATTAGGATAATCATGAGAGTATTTGTAATTTTTACCATAATCTAAATCTTTCATCAATTTAGTTGGCGCGTTTCTTAAATGTAAAGGAATTGATAAATCTCCTGTTTTTTGCACTAAACCTAAAGCGTTATTTATGGCTAAATATGAAGCATTACTTTTAGGTGAATTTGCTAAATAAACAGCACACTGACTTAATATAATTCTAGATTCAGGATTCCCAATTACAGATACTGCTTGAAAAGTGTTATTCGCTAAAATTAAAGCAGTTGGGTTTGCATTTCCAATATCTTCGGATGCTGAGATTAATAATCTTCTTGCAATAAATTTTACATCTTCTCCACCTTCAATCATCCTTGCCAACCAATAAACAGCTCCATTTGGATCACTCCCTCTTATTGATTTTATAAATGCAGAAATAATATCATAATGTTGCTCGCCAGTTTTGTCATATCTAGCAGCATTCTTTTGAACTTTCTCTAAAACAAGTTTGTTTGTAATTTCAATTTCATCATCCGCAGAAACTAGTAATTCAAAAATATTTAAAAGTTTTCTTGCATCACCACTAGAAACTTGTAATAAAGCATCCGTTTCTTTTAAAGTAATTTTTTTTGTTGATAAAAATGTATCTTTTTCAATTGCTCTATGTAATAAGGCAACCAAATCATCTTTATCAAAAGAATTTAAAATATAAACCTGACAACGAGAGAGTAGGGCAGGTATCACTTCAAAACTTGGGTTTTCTGTTGTTGCACCTATTAAAGTAACCCAACCTTTTTCTACGGCACCTAATAAAGAATCTTGTTGAGATTTGCTAAATCGATGAATTTCATCAATAAATAAAATAGGATTTTTCGTGGTAAATAATCCGCCACTTTTTTTTGCTTTTTCAATAACTTCTCTAACGTCTTTTACTCCAGAACTAATGGCGCTTAACGTATAAAATGGTCTTTTAGATTCAGTAGCAATAATATTTGCAAGAGTTGTTTTTCCAATTCCTGGAGGTCCCCATAATATTAAAGACGGAATGATTCCTTGTTTTATCAATTTTGTTAATACACCATTTTTACCCACTAAATGTTGCTGACTAATATAATCATCAAGTGTTTTAGGTCTAATTCTTTCTGCCAAAGGTTCATTCATTCAGTAAAAATAATAAAGATTTCTGACAGATTTTGTATAAATCGTATTTGGTTAGATTTTTGTTATTTTGTGACAGATGAAAGACGCACAAAAACTAAACTCTTCAAGATTATTTTTAGTAGTTCCAATTGTATATGTGGTTTCAATTTGGGTAATTTATTGGATAGAAATACAATTTAATCTTAATTTTAATAAGTTTGGGGTATATCCCAGAACATTAGAAGGTTTTAGAGGTATTTTCTTAACACATTTTATCCATAGTGATACCGGTCATCTTTTTAATAACTCAATTCCTCTATTCGTCCTTTTATGTAGCCTTTTTTATTTTTATAAAGAAGTTGCTTACAAAGTTTTATTAATTGGAGGTTTTTTAACAGGATTTTTAACTTGGATGATTGCAAGAGATTCTTATCACATAGGCGCAAGTGGAATAGTTTATCTCCTTTTTAGTTTTGTCTTTTTTAGTGGGATAATAAGAAAACACTACAGATTAGTTGCACTTTCATTAATTATTATATTTCTCTACGGAAGTATGATTTGGTATGTTTTACCCATAAAAGATGGTATGTCTTGGGAAGGACATTTATCTGGTTTTTTAATAGGTTTTGTTTTTGCTATTATATATCGAAAAAAAGGAATTGTAAAAGAAGAACATCAATTTATAGAAACTGAATTCGATCTATTATTTGATGAAGATGGTAATTTTTCTCCACCAAATATAGAAGAATTAGAAAAAATTGAAGAGAAAAGAATTGAAATAGCAGAAGAATGATAGGGGAGAAGTACTCAAATATTTAAATCTACTTACAGCTTATTTATTCTTTGTCTTACAGATTCATATAAAAAAGCCCCACAAGCCACGGAAACATTTAAAGAAGCAATTTCACCCAACAAAGGTAATTTAGCTTTATAATTTACCATTTTTAAAACAGAAGGATTTACTCCTTTATCTTCAGAGCCCATAACTATTGCTATTGGTTGGTTAAAGTCGATATCATAAATTAAATCCTCAGTTTTTTCTGTTGCAGCAACAGTTTTAATATCGGATGCTTGTAGTAAGTATAAAGCATCTTTGATGTGATCTACTTTACAAATAGGAACTTTAAATGCAGCTCCAGCTGAGGTTTTAACGGTTTCAGCATTTACAGGTGCACTTCCATTTTTTTGGATTATTATTCCGTTAACTCCAGTACATTCTGCAGTTCTTATAATTGCTCCAAAATTTCGAACATCAGAAAGTTGGTCTAAAACCAAAAATAAAGGAATTTTATCGCTTTCAATTGTATCCTCAATTAATCTTTCTAAGTCATAAAAATCAATTGGTGATATTTGTGCAACTGCTCCTTGATGATTATTGTTTTTAGATAATCTATCTAATTTTTCTACAGGTACTAAACTTGTAGTAATTTTTTTCTCTTTTATGATTTTATCTAATATATAAAATAGATTTCCTCTTAATCCTTTCTGTAGGTATATTTTGTTAATCGTAGCATCACTTTCTATTGCTTCAATGATTGCTCTAATACCAAAAATTGTAGTGTTTTCTTTCATGTGTACTTATAAAAAACCTCTTAGAATAATTATATTCTAAGAGGTTTAATTATTAAATGTAAATTATTTTATATTACTCTTGGTATACTAATGTATTACTTGCATCATATATTGAATACAAACCACCAGATACAACAATTTTACCTACTACATTTTCACCACCAGCACCACCGTTACTGATTGGGCTATCTGTAGTATAAAGACCTTCTAAATCAATTACTGCTAAAAATTTACCTTTTTTACCAACAGATAATTTCATTGGAAAATCAATGCCAGCAGCAACACCATTATCATCCCAGTAATCTACAACTATATTGTGAGTACCATCAGATAAAACTCCGCTAACTAAAGAACTTCCATCAACAAAATGATCAACAAATTCAGGGCAGTTACCGGTAAACATATAAGCTTCAAAGGTATCTAAGTAAGCATCAAAATCAGCATCACATAAATGATCATCTTCCACTCCGTTATCCCACTCTAATTGCATAGTTAATTGATCGTCTGTTGCGTTAGCAACAGTAACAGTAACTTCTTTAGTAGTGCCTACAACACCTATCATAGCAGCCATTGACTCTAATTCAAATGTAGCTGTTTTATTATCAGCTTCAAAATCAGTTAAAGCTATAATTTCTACAGAACCTGTAGATTCGTGAGCAGCTATTACAACTTCACCACCAATAGGTCCATAATCTCCTGCTGAATAAGCAGCAAATTCATAATCAACACCTTCAACAGCATTTCCACCAGTTTGTAACAATTTAAATTGCATAGGTTTAGATGTAGGGGTGCCAGTAGTTATTGTTATAGTAGAAGATTCACCTTCTGTTACTGTTACAGCCGTAGTTGATATATCTACAGTTGATTTATCATTTCTAGGAAGTACAACATCTTCAACTGTTTCACACGATAAAAATAAAGGTGTAAAAAGTAAAAGTGAAATTCCAGTTTTTAATATTTTATTCATCTTATGTTTTTTTAGTTTTTAGTATATACAGCATCATAAATCCCCCAAGTTTCAGCAGGAGATACGCTATAAGTTAAAGTAAAATTACCATTAGAATCTACAGTACCTGCTAAACCATTAGCACCTGCAGCTCCAGTAACTTGATTTGAGTATGTGTCAGCTAAGTCATGAGAAGTTATAAATAAATCACCACATATGTCTGTAAAACGTACTCCTGGACTTAAAGGCCAATGACCTACATAAGGAGATTCAAAATAGTTTACGTCTAAAGCAGTCAAAGTAATACCTGTTCTAGTAGTTACAGAACCAGTGTTTCTTCTAGTAATTGTAACATCATATGTTGATGCATCTAATGTAGATTTACAACCAACAAATGTAATTCTCATTTGTTTTGATGCCTCAGAAACTACAACTCCATTTACAGAAGTACTAACGTTTAATACCAATAATGTAGGTTGCGTTAAGTTAAAACCTCCTGTATTTAAGTCTATAGGTACTCCAGCAAAACTAGATCCAGCAGGTATTGTTACTGTCGTAGAAGGTAAAGAATATTCACCACCTTCAATAGCGGTTGTTTCTGGATCTACAGAAATCGTTAAACTGATATCCGATTGTGTAGGAGAACCGTCTGATGTTCCTAAGACATCGATAGGATAGTTATTGTTTAAAGTCCCTATGTCAGAAAAATAGCTTTCACTTACTGTTGCTTGTGCCCAACCAACAATAGTCGGAGCACTTCCTCCATTGGTCAAGTCAGATCCTGATAAATCATTAGAACCTAATTCAGTACAAGAAGTAAAGAAGAATGAGCTGATGATAGCAGAAAATAATATTAATTTTATTTTTTTCATGATATATTTTGTTATGTTAGTTTATTATTTTTGATAAAAGATAGCAGGTGCAAAGATTGCTGAAGCAGCAACCGCAGGCACATTTGCTGTGTTACCATTTAATTCAGAAGTAGGATACAACAAACGGTAAGGTCTGTGAGCTTGTGTCGCTAATGTAGGTAAAGGTGCATCAGGGAAACCTGTTCTGTTATGTTCTATAAATATCTCAGCACCATCAATTCCATGAAGAGCTGTCCATTTTTGTCTTATAATAGCTTCTAAATTATCAGATGCACTCCAACCAATACCACTAATACCAGATATTCCAGTAAGGTAAGTTGTAGCGTCTAAACCATAGTAAGCAAAAGAACTACTAATTCCGTTTTCAAAAAATGTTTGAGCACTACCAGAAATATTTCCATTTAAGGCTGCTTCAGCTTGTAAAAATAAGCTTTCAGCTGCAGAAAAGTATAATCCATCTTGAGAAGGATCTGCTAATAAACCAGCTCCGATATAAGATAGTCCAATATTTTCATCTACTGGGTCATCCGCACCTTGTATTACACCTTGGTAATCTCCTCCACTACCTGAAGCAGTATTAAAGAATGCTGCTATACGACCATCAAAAGCTCCTACTGGAGAAACAGCACTACTTGCTTTTAAATATTCTATAAAATATTGAGATCCAACAATAAATCTATTAGTGTTAGTTTGGTTTCCATCAGTAGAAAAACCATAAATTTCCCAAAAATAGTTTTGTTGTCCATTACCATTTGTGTATCCAGGATTAGTAGTTATATTTTCACCAACTCCTAAGAAAGGTAAAGATTTAACAGCACCCCAGCTTGATGATACCCAAGATTGAACATCTCCATCAGATGAAGAAGAAGCTCTAACTAATAGTTTTAATCTTAATGTATTTGCGAATTTCTTCCACATATCCATATCTCCACCTAACATAACATCACTTGAACCAGGATTAACAGCTTCTAAACCAGCACCATCAATTAGGGTAATAGCTTCTGTTAATTCTATAAATAAAGATTTATAAATATCTGAAGCTGCATCATAAGCTGGTTGATAATTTTCTCCTCTTTGAAAAGCTTCTGAGTAAGGAGCATCTCCATAAATATCAACAACATATTGCATTGTTTGAGCTTTTAAAACTTTAGCAATTGCAGTAAAATAAACGTTTTCTGGTGAGTCTATATTAATTACAGCTTGTAGTTTATCTGATGCTAAATAAGCATTATTCCATATTCCACCATAAAAAGTAGCGGTTACATTAAATCTGTATTCATCAACATTACCACCAGTAAAGTTAGTAACATCACCAGCCCATTGATTCATTAAAGTTAAACCAAATCTATTTTGAGTACCTGCTTTTGCTGAATATGAACCATTTTGCGCAGCTGGTAGTATTAATTCTGGTCCAACTACATCCGCTGTAGGGTCGTTTGGACTTGTATTAACATCTAAGTAGTCTGAACAAGAAAATATACTTGTAAGAACAAATAGTGTTAAAATATATTTATTAATTAATTTCATGATTATATATATTTTTAAAATGTTAAGTTAAGGTTTAGACCGAATGTTCTAGTATTTGGGTAATTACCAACTGTACTAAGTCCTACACCATTACCACCTTGATTAGACGCTTCTGGATCTGCATAACCTCTATTTTCAGCAGATAAAATTGTAAATGGGTTTCTTGCAACAGCTGTTACAGACAAACCTGATACTCCAGTACCATCTAAATAAGCTTTAGGCATTGTGTAAGAAAGAGAAATTTCTCTTACTTTTAAAGCGGTTGCGTCTAAAACAAAGTTTCTAGCAATATCAGAATATCTACCTGAATAATAGTTTAAGAATGCACTATCGTCTGGTCCTCCAGTAACAACTGAAGTGTTAGTTGTATATACACCTGGAGAAGTTTCAATAACTGAATTAGGGAAAATAAATCCGTTTCTACCATTTTCAGCAGATTCAACTAAGTAACCTGACCATGCTAATTGTGATTTTGTTCCTGAATAGAAAGAATGACCAGTTCTATAATCTGCAGTAACAGATAAAGTAAAGTCTTTATATCTTAAAGATCCATTAAAGTTTAAGATATAATCTGGAGTAGTTTTTCCTAATATTTGAAGTTCTTCAGAAACTAATGGATCACCATTAGTATCTACAACAACGTGTCCTTCAGGGTCATATACATAGTCACTACCTTTTATTATTGGAAATTGCTCTCCTACTTCTGCAAAGATACCAACAGTACCACCAGCTACTTGTACTTCATCACTTTGGTCAGAAACCTTTGTAACTTCCATTCTACTTGCAGCGTATGATGCATTAAGTAATAACGTCCAGTTTTCAGTATCAATAGGTGTTAACCCTAAATCAATTTCAATACCTTTTGTATCTGCCGCTCCAATATTAATTGTATTAGAAGTTAATCCTGATGCATAAGATGTACTAATTTCACTAATTTGATCTGTTGTAGATCCAATATAACCGGATACATCAAATCTAATTTTTCTTTTTAAGAACTCTGCTGTCAATCCAAATTCATGGCTATTAGTAAACTCAGGCTTTAAGTTAGGGTCAGTAATACTTGCAGATGGTAAAAATGCATTTGCAGTTCCAAAAGGATATGTTCCATAAAAAGTACCACTAGCTTGAGAATATAAGTTATTAGTATCATATGCGCTAACAGCATTTGCGTTACCAACCTGTACAAAACTATAAGATAATTTTATTCTATCAATTACGTCATTATCTGTTAAGCTTTCAAATGCTTTTGTAGGTATAAAAGATACACCTGCACTTGGATAAAAGAAGTTTTGACCATTTAAAGTAGATAACCAGTCATTTCTAGCAGTAGCATTTAGGAATAAATAATCCTTATAACCTAAAGTAACATCTGCAAAAATAGCTTGTTGTCTAGATATTGTTTTAGAATCCGTAGCAGGATTTGTATTAATAACATTTTGAATGTTATATAGACCAGGAATTGTTAAATTTGTACCACTTTGACCATTATTGGTAGTTGTAGTTTGGTTTACAGTAGCACCTAAATTTGCATTTAAATTAAAATCTTCAGTTAATTGATAATCGAAATTAGCAATAAGATCTGAGTAAAGTCTAATATAAGAACTAGTATTAGATCCATAAGAAGATGTGATTGTTCTTGTAAATCCACTTAAATCAGAAACAGATGTAGGATCTACATAACCATTATTGTAGTTATATCCACTACCTGTAGAAGAATAAAGACTTGTTGTAGATCTTATATTAATGTTATCATTTACTTTATAACCTAAATTAACACTTGCATTAATTCTGTCACTAAGAGAAAAAGTTCTAATGTTTTTACGATTCCAATAAGGACTATCAAAATAACCATTCCAGTGTGTAGCATTATTCCCATCTGAGAATTGACTTAAGTCAATATTAGTTGCTGTATGTAATAAATCACCATATAAGCTAGTACCAGCATTTTGAGTTCTAAAAGTTACATATTGAATATTTCCTTCTAAACTAAATTTACCTAGTTGCTTACCAGCTCTTAAAGAAATAGTTGTTCTTTTTTGTGTATCATCTTCAATAATAAATTCTCTATTTAAATGGGAAACACTAAAGTTAGCATAACCATCTTCTAAATTACCACCGCTAATCGAAGCAGAGTAATTTTGAGTGTTTCCAGTCTGAAAGAACTCACCAATATTGTCTGATCCTAAAGTTTCATAAGGAGAATAGCGGAATGTACCATCTTCTAAAGGTAAACCAACAGGAATACTTGATCCGTCAAATTCAGGACCCCAAGCTCCATTTTCATATACAAAGTGTTGAAAAAGACCAGCACTAGCCCAACCTTGACCGTATCTAGTTTGTCTCTCTGGTAAATATGCATAACTTTCAAATTCTGAAGAAGTTTTGATATTTATTGTATATCCTTTTTCAGAACCGTTTCCACCTTTTTTTGTGTTAACAATAACCACACCATTTGATCCTCTTGGACCATATAATGCAGCTCCATTTGCACCTTTTAAAACGTTAACATTTTCAATGATGTCTGGATCTAAAGCGAAAAATAAAGCAGCTGTAGATGGTACACCATCAATTACAACAAGAGCTTCGTTATTTGCAGAAAAAGACCTCATACCTCTTAAAGTAATAGTAAAGTCTTGGTTTACACCACTACTTACTTGTCTTACGTCTAAACCAGATACTTTACCTGTTAATGCAGCTGCTAAATTTTGTGCACCAGCTTTGGTAAGCTCTTCTGCTTTTACCACTTGGTTAGAAGTTGTTAACTCATCTGGTTTTCTTTTAATACCAAATGCTGTAACAACAATTTCATCTAATACACTAGAATCTTCTTCCATAGCAACATTAATGCTATTCGAGCTACCAACAGTTTTTTGAACCATTTTGTAACCAAGATATCTAAAAACCAAAACATCTCCTGCTTTAGCTTTTATAGAGTATTTTCCGTCAAAATCACTTTCAGTACCTACGTTGGTACCTTTAACTAAAATACTTACCCCTGGTAAAGATCCTGATTTGTCAGATACTGTTCCAGAAATAGTTTTCTGCTGTGCAAAGGATATTTGCACTACAAACGCCAGTAATAGCGTTAAAATTCCATTAAACTTTGTCTTCATTTTATAATTATTTGAATTAATTAACCCCAAAAGTCTTAAATTAATCTTAAAAAAACAATTTTTTAACACAAAAATGAATCAGATAAGTGAAAATATATAATTTTTTTAAATATAATATATTGTAAACAATTGCAAAAGAGATATTTAGTTGTTTGCTGTGAATTTGGTCTTTTTATGGAATTAATAAGGTATTTGGCTTTTTGTTGTTTTTTTAGAACTGAAATAGCTATTTTGTTAAAAATAAATTGACCAGTCAATAATAATTTTAGTGTTTTTAAGTAGAATTTGATCGGTTTGATCTTTACTAATTGCTGCTCCAATGTTAAAAAAAGAGCTATTATTAATGAATTTGTAGCCCAACCCAAAACTTAACAATTTATTGTTGTTTTCTTTTATTTTTCCAATATCAGTTATAGAATATAGATAAGATTTTTCAGTTGTTAAAAATCGATATTCAAGATTAAAAAATGTATAACTTTTTGTAAAAATACTTTGTTCATTATATCCTCTAATTGAATTTGCTCCTCCAATCCTAAAAAGTTCATTATTTAAGTAAGTATCAGAATTTAATAAACCTGTATCATTTTTAATGTAAATACTATTTCTGTAATTGATGTCAAATATATAAGATGTAGTAGCTCTTAATTTATATTGATTAGATGTATTGTTCTTAGATTTTCTTTTTCCTATTGATGGATTTATTTCTAGAGAAAATTTGTTGTTATAAAACAAGTCGAATTTTGGTTTTGTATAAGATAATTGAAAGCCAATAAAATTATTAGTAAAATTATTGATGTTATTAATATAATTTGGTTGTTCTAATTCTGATGAAGTTTCTGTGTTGTAACTCAAACCAATTTTTAATTTTCTTGTGATTGAATATTTAATTTTCGAATTAAAATTGGTGTTTAAAAAAGTTGAATCTTGTTTGTAGATGGAAAATGAAATTTCTGGAGTAATTGTAGAGTTAAAAATATAAGGAATTTCAGTTAAGATTTTAAATTCTTGCCGTTCACCTCCGATGCTATTCCAGAATAATTCAAATTTTTCTCCAGTATTTAATATATTATGTAGTTTTAAATTTATGTTTCCATTAAAAACTACTTTTCCGTTTTCTTTGGATGTGAAACTTATGATGCCATCAAAACTATTATTTTGAATTTTTTTTAAATATAAATATAATATGGTTGAATCTTTAGTAAATAATATTTCTGGAGGTTTAATTTCTTTTATAAACTGTATACTTTTTGTTGAGTTAGAAATGTCTTTTATTTTTTTTTGATTAAAAACTGAATTTAATTTTAGATTGAAATGGTTTTTTAGATATGAATTGGGGAATTCTTTATATCCTTTTACTATTAATTTATTGATATTTCTTTTTTCTGATGATAAAATCTCTGTTTCTCCAAATAAAATTTTGTCTTTTATATATATGTTCTTTAATTGCACTTTAGAAAATGATCTTCCTTGTTTCTCTAGGGAGTTTGATATTTCTAATAGTAGAGCTTTAATTTTTTTTATCGGAATAGAAATTATTTTATTCTCAATTTTATATTTAGTTTGTAATAGATTTATGTTATTGTTAATTCGTATTCGGGCGTTTTTTGTCTTCTCGTTTAAAGAAAAATAAGCAATTTGTTTATTTTTTATTGTTATAATACTATCAATCGTGTTTGTAAAATATCCTATATTTTTTAAATAGTTAGATACTTTATTAACTTCTGAATTGATGGAGGTCGTGTTGTTATGGGTTTTTTTAAAATCAACTTCTTCTAAAATCAAATTATCAATATTGCTTTTAGAAGTGATTTTTAAATTAATTTTTTGAGCAATAAAATCACTTGAAAAAAAAATAAAAAATAATACGTATATATAATGAGTAATTTTTTTATTCAAAATTGTTAAGATATTGAGCTCAAATGTAAATTAAAATCATAATAATTAGCCAAAATAAAATCAAATTAAAAAAATAACTTGTTGATACTTGAATAATTAGAATTTAATTGTACATTTGCGCACTCTTAAAAAAGAGATAATGTTTAATTATAAACGAAAAACAGTAATAATTTAGTATGCCAACTATTCAACAATTAGTTCGTAAAGGAAGAACCAAAATAACTAAGAAGAGTAAATCGGCTGCTTTGTCGTCTTGTCCTCAAAGACGTGGAGTGTGTACTCGTGTTTATACTACAACACCAAAGAAACCTAATTCAGCAATGCGTAAAGTTGCCAGAGTTAGATTAACAAATGGTAATGAGATAAATGCATACATCCCAGGTGAAGGACATAATTTGCAAGAGCACTCGATAGTATTAGTTAGAGGTGGAAGGGTAAAAGATTTACCAGGTGTTAAATATCACGTGGTACGTGGAGCATTAGATACAGCAGGTGTTGAGGGAAGAACTCAGCGTAGGTCTAAGTATGGTGCGAAACGCCCAAAAAAGTAATTTAGTAACTTTTTTAATGTAAAGACATGAGAAAAAGAGCAGCAAAAAAAAGAGTCTTATTACCAGATCCAAAGTTTAACGATCAGCTAGTAACGCGTTTTGTTAATAACTTAATGTGGAGTGGTAAGAAGTCAGTAGCATTTAAAGTATTTTATGATGCATTAGACATTGTAGAAGAAAGAAAAGGAGAAGGCGAAGAAAAATCGGCTTTAGAAATTTGGAAAGATGGTTTGTCAAATGTAATGCCACATGTCGAGGTGAGATCTCGTAGAGTTGGTGGAGCAACATTTCAGATTCCAATGCAAATTAGACCAGACCGTAAAGTGTCTATGGCTATTAAATGGATGATTTTGTATACTCGTAAGAGAAACGAAAAAACTATGGCACAGCGTTTAGCAGCAGAAATTTTAGCAGCAGCTAAAGAAGAGGGTGCGGCGGTTAAAAAACGTACAGATACACATAAAATGGCGGAAGCAAATAAAGCTTTCTCTCACTTTAGATTTTAATAGAAATGGCTAGAGATTTAAAATTTACAAGAAATATTGGTATTGCAGCACATATTGATGCTGGTAAAACTACAACAACAGAACGTGTATTGTATTATACAGGTGTTTCTCATAAAATTGGAGAAGTACATGATGGTGCTGCTACAATGGATTGGATGGAGCAAGAGCAGGAAAGAGGTATTACAATTACTTCGGCTGCAACTACATGTGAGTGGCAGTTTCCGTTAGAAAATGCAAAACCAACTCCAGAAACTAAAGGATATCACTTTAATATTATTGATACTCCAGGACACGTTGATTTTACTGTAGAAGTAAATAGATCATTACGTGTATTAGATGGTTTAGTGTTTTTATTTAGTGCAGTTGATGGTGTAGAACCACAATCTGAAACTAACTGGAGATTAGCAGATAACTATAAAGTGCCTAGAATTGGTTTCGTTAATAAAATGGACCGTCAAGGATCTGATTTTTTAAATGTTTGTCAGCAGGTAAAAGATATGTTAAAATCTAATGCGGTGCCAATCGTTTTAAATATTGGTGACGAAGATGATTTTAGAGGTATTATAGATTTAGTAAAGAATCGTGCTATTGTATGGCATGATGAAACTCAAGGAGCAACTTTTGATGTTATCGAAATCCCTGAGGATATGAAAGCAGAAGCTCGTAAGTATCGTGCACTTTTAATTGAAGAAGTAGCAAGTTACGATGAGAACCTTTTAGAGAAGTTCATGGAAGATGAAGACTCTATTACTGAAGAGGAGGTGCATAAAGCATTAAGAGCTGCTGTAATGGATATGGCTATCATTCCTATGATTTGTGGTTCTGCCTTTAAAAATAAAGGTGTTCAGTTTCTTTTAGATGCTGTATGTCGTTACTTACCTTCTCCTATGGATAAGGAAGGTATTGTAGGTGTAAATCCAGATACTGAAGAAAAAGAATTGCGTAAGCCTAGTGTAGATGAACCGTTTGCTGCTTTAGCATTTAAAATTGCTACAGACCCTTTTGTTGGTCGTTTGGCGTTTTTTAGAGCGTATTCTGGTCGCTTAGATGCAGGTTCTTATGTTTTAAATAACCGTTCAGGTAAAAAAGAAAGAATTTCTCGTATTTATCAAATGCATGCTAATAAACAGAATGCAATTGATTATATTGAGGCTGGAGATATTGGTGCTGCTGTTGGATTTAAGTCTATTAAAACAGGAGACACTTTATCAGCAGAAAAATTTCCTATTGTTTTAGAATCTATGGATTTTCCAGATCCAGTAATCGGTATAGCTGTAGAGCCTAAAACAAAAGCGGATGTAGATAAATTAGGTATTGGATTAAGTAAATTAGCAGAAGAAGATCCTACTTTTACAGTTCGTTCAGATGAAGCTTCTGGTCAAACTATTATTTCTGGAATGGGTGAGTTACACTTAGATGTAATTGTAGACCGTTTAAGACGTGAGTTTAAAGTAGAAGTAAATCAAGGGCAACCTCAAGTTGAATATAAAGAAGCTATTACTGCAAGTGCTGATCATAGAGAAGTTTATAAAAAGCAATCTGGTGGTCGTGGTAAGTTTGCAGATATTGTATTTACTTTAGAACCTGCGGATGAAGGTGTTCAAGGTTTAGTTTTCGAATCTGTAATTAAAGGTGGTAATGTTCCTAAAGAATTTGTGCCTTCTATCGAAAAAGGATTTAAAGAAGCTATGAAGAATGGTCCTTTAGCAGGTTATGAAATGGATTCTATGAAAGTAACTTTAAAGGATGGGTCTTTCCACGCAGTGGATTCTGATCAACTATCTTTTGAATTAGCTGCAAAATTAGGTTTTAAAGCTGCTGCTAAAGCTGCTAAGGCTAAAATTATGGAGCCTTTAATGAAGTTAGAAGTTTTAACTCCTGAGGAGAACATGGGGGATATTGTTGGAGATTTAAATAGAAGAAGAGGTCAGGTTAATGATATGAGTGATCGTAACGGAGCTAAAGTTGTAAAAGCTTTAGTGCCATTATCTGAAATGTTTGGATATGTTACAGCTTTAAGAACTATGTCTTCTGGTAGAGCAACTTCTACTATGGAATTTTCACATTATGCTGAAACTCCTTCTAATGTTTCTGAAGAGGTAATAGCTAAATCTAAAGGTTAATTTACTAAATAAAATTAAGATGAGTCAAAAAATTAGAATAAAATTAAAGTCTTACGATTACAATTTAGTAGATAAATCTGCTGAAAAAATTGTAAAGACGGTAAAAAGTACTGGAGCTGTAGTAAATGGTCCAATACCATTACCAACACATAAAAAGATTTTTACTGTATTGCGTTCTCCACACGTAAATAAAAAATCTAGAGAACAATTTCAATTAGCTTCTTATAAAAGGTTATTAGATATTTATAGTTCTTCATCGAAAACTATTGATGCACTAATGAAACTTGAGTTACCAAGTGGTGTTGAAGTTGAAATCAAAGTGTAATTTAAAAGTTGAAAATTAACTTTCGGTTTAATTTTGTTAGATCGAAAGTTTTTTATACTTTTGCAACCCGAAATAGAGTAGGGGAAGCTATTTTTTGAATTATTATTCAATAATAGTGACATGTCCAGAGCGTTTCGCGAAGGAAAAACGGAAAAAACAAAATCAGCGTTGAATTTGTTTTGCGCTGTTTTTTTTTATCGAAATTTAATGGCAGAGCGAAACAATTGTTTCAAAAAATAATTATTAATAATAGACGCGCTGGATAAATATCTATCGTCTAAAATTTTAACTAAATGTCTGGGTTAATAGGAAGAAAAATTGGAATGACCAGTTTATTTGATGAAAACGGCAAGAATATTCCTTGTACGGTAATCGAAGCGGGTCCTTGCGTTGTCACTCAGGTCAGAACCGAAGAGGTTGACGGCTATAGTGCGTTGCAGCTTGGTTTCGATGACAAAAAATCAAAGAGTTCTAACAAAGCGTTAGATGGTCACTTTAAAAAAGCGGGTACCACAGCTAAAAAGAAAGTTGTTGAATTTCAAGGGTTTGAAGGTGAATTTAAGTTAGGGGATTCTGTTACAGTAGAACATTTTACTGAAGGAGAATTTGTTGATGTATCTGGTGTTTCAAAAGGAAAAGGTTTTCAAGGTGTTGTTAAACGTCACGGTTTTGGTGGTGTTGGTCAAGCAACTCATGGTCAACATAATCGTTTAAGAGCTCCAGGTTCTATTGGTGCTGCGTCATATCCTGCAAGAGTGTTTAAAGGGATGCGTATGGCCGGAAGAATGGGTGGAGATAAAGTGAAAGTACAAAACTTAAGAGTATTAAAAGTGGTTGCTGAAAAGAACTTACTTGTTGTTAAAGGAGCTGTTCCTGGACACAAAAATGCTTTTGTAACTATTCAGAGATAATGGAAGTAGCAGTTTTAGATATTACAGGAAAAGATACAGGTAGGAAAGTTGAACTTTCTAGCGATGTATTTGGTATAGCACCTAATGATCATGCAATTTATTTAGATGTAAAACAGTATTTGGCTAATCAACGTCAAGGTACTCATAAATCTAAAGAAAGAGCAGAAATTACAGGTTCTACAAGAAAGATAAAAAAACAAAAAGGAACTGGTACTGCAAGAGCAGGTTCAATCAAGTCTGGAGTTTTTAGAGGTGGTGGTCGTATGTTTGGGCCAAGACCAAGAAGTTATTCTTTTAAATTGAATAAAAACTTAAAGCGTTTAGCGCGTAAGTCTGCTTTAAGTATTCAAACAAATGATAATAATTTAATGATTATAGAAGACTTTAATTTTGAAGACCCAAAGACTAAAAACTTTGTGAGTGTTTTAAAATCATTAGAGTTAGATACTAAAAAATCATTATTTGTGTTAGGTAATGAAAATACAAATGTTTATTTATCATCACGTAACATTAAGAATTCTAAAGTAATCAACGTTTCGGAAATAAATACTTATGGTGTTTTAAATGCTAATAAAGTTGTTATTACTGAAGGTTCTTTAGAAGAAATTAATACTAATTTAAGTAAATAGGGATTCAAAATGAGTATTTTAATAAAACCTATTATCACGGAAAAAGCAACAAATGATAGCGAACTATTTAATCGTTATAGTTTTGTTGTTGATAAAAAAGCTAATAAATTAGAAATTAAAAATGCTGTTGAATCAGCTTATGGAGTTTCTATATCGAGTGTAAAGACTTTAAATTATCCAATTCAAAGAAATACTAAGTTTACTAAAAAAGGTTTAGTTACTGGTATCAAGAGTGGGTATAAAAAAGCTATCGTTCAATTAGCAGAAGGAGAAAGCATTGATTTTTATAACAATCTTTAAGAACAAAGACACAAAATGTCAGTTAGAAAATTAAAACCAATAACACCAGGTCAGCGTTTTAGAGTTGTAAATGGGTTCGACACCATAACAACTGATAAGCCGGAGAAAAGTTTACTTGCTCCGAAAAAAAGATCTGGAGGTCGAAACAGTCAAGGTAGAATGACAACTCGTAACATAGGAGGTGGTCATAAACAAAGATATCGTATTATCGATTTTAAAAGAGATAAAAGCGGTGTTCCTGCTACAGTTAAAACAATAGAATACGATCCAAATCGTACTGCATTTATTGCTCTATTAAATTATGCTGATGGTGAAAAGCGTTATGTAATTGCACAAAACGGTTTAAATGTAGGTCAAGAAATTATTTCAGGATCAGGAGTTTCTCCAGAGATTGGTAATTCAATGCCTTTAAGTGAAATTCCTTTAGGAACTACAATTTCTTGTATAGAATTACATCCAGGTAAAGGAGCTGTAATGGCTCGTTCTGCTGGTTCTTTTGCTCAGTTAATGGCAAGAGATGGTAAATATGCAACTGTAAAATTACCTTCTGGTGAAACAAGATTAATCTTGTTAACATGTACAGCTGTAATTGGTGTTGTTTCTAATTCTGATCATCAATTATTGGTATCTGGTAAAGCAGGTAGAAGAAGATGGTTAGGTAGAAGACCAAGAGTAAATGCAGTAAGAATGAATCCTGTAGATCATCCAATGGGTGGTGGTGAAGGTCGTGCTTCTGGAGGTCATCCAAGATCTAGAAATGGTATTCCTGCTAAAGGATTTAAAACTAGATCTAAGACTAAGGCTAGTAATAAGTACATTATAGAACGTAGAAAGAAATAATAAGTTATGGCAAGATCATTAAAAAAAGGACCTTACGTTCACTATAAATTAGAGAAAAAAGTGTTAGCTAATGTAGAGGCTGGTAACAAAACTGTAATCAAAACTTGGTCTAGAGCAAGTATGATTACTCCAGATTTTGTAGGACAAACAATTGCTGTTCATAATGGACGTCAGTTTGTACCAGTATATGTTACAGAAAACATGGTAGGGCATAAATTAGGCGAATTTTCACCAACTCGTTCTTTTAGAGGACATGCTGGTGCAAAAAATAAAGGTAAAAAATAGCAGGAAATGGGAGTTCGTAAAAAAAATATGGCAGATCAGTTAAAAGCAGATAGAAAGCAACGTGCTTTCGCAAAGCTTACTAACTGTCCTACGTCACCAAGAAAAATGCGTTTAGTTGCAGATCAAGTAAGAGGTGTTGAAGTTGAAAAAGCTTTACAAATCTTAAAATTTAGCCCTAAAGAAGCATCAATAAATTTAGAGAAATTGTTATTGTCTGCAATTGCAAACTGGCAAGCTAAAAATGAAGATGAGTCTATCGAGGACGCTAAGTTATTTGTAAAATCTATTTATGTAGATAGCGCAGGAATGTTAAAAAGATTAAGACCAGCTCCTCAAGGGCGTGCACATAGAATTCGTAAGCGTTCTAATCATGTTACTTTAGAGTTAGGTAGTAAAAATTTAAGTAATTAATCAAAGTAGAAATGGGACAAAAAACTAATCCAATAGGAAATCGTTTAGGAATCATCAGAGGTTGGGAATCTAACTGGTATGGTGGTAATGACTACGGAGATAAAATTGCTGAAGATTATAAGATAAGAGAGTATGTAAATGCTAGATTATCTAAAGCAAGTGTTTCTAGAGTAATTATAGAGCGTACACTTAAACTTGTAACCGTTACTATCACTACTGCTAGACCTGGTATTATTATCGGTAAAGGTGGTCAAGAGGTAGACAAGTTAAAAGAAGAGCTTAAAAAAATTACAGGCAAAGAGGTTCAAATTAATATTTTTGAGATTAAACGTCCAGAATTAGATGCAAAATTAGTTGCAGTTAGTGTTGCTCGTCAAATTGAAAATAGAATTTCTTATAAGAGAGCTACTAAAATGGCAATTCAAGCTACAATGCGTATGAACGCAGAAGGGATTAAGATTCAGATATCTGGTCGTTTAAATGGAGCTGAAATGGCGCGTTCTGAACATTATAAAGAAGGTAGAATTCCTCTTTCTACTTTTAGAGCTGATATCGATTATGCACTTGTAGAAGCTCATACTCAATACGGAAGACTTGGAGTTAAAGTATGGATTATGAAGGGTGAGGTATATGGCAAAAGAGAATTATCTCCACTAGTTGGTTTGTCTAAGAAACAAAGCAGTGGTAAAGGAGGCGATAGATCTAAGCGCCAACAACCTCGAAGAAGAAAATAATTTTTAAAATTAGAAATTAAAAATGTTACAGCCAAAAAGAGTAAAATACCGTAAGGTACAGAAGGGGAAAGGAAATATGTCTGGGTTATCAGGTCGTGGTAGTCAACTTTCTAATGGAATGTTTGGTATCAAATCTATAGATCAGAATCTATTGACTTCTCGTCAAATTGAGGCAGCTCGTATTGCTGCAACTCGTCATATGAAAAGAGAAGGTCAATTATGGATTAAAATATTTCCAGATAAACCTATTACAAAGAAACCTCTAGAGGTTCGTATGGGTAAAGGTAAAGGAGCACCAGATCATTTTGTTGCAGTTATTAAACCAGGTAGAATTTTGTTCGAAATTGGTGGTGTACCACTTAATGTTGCAAAAGAAGCTTTACGTTTAGCAGCTCAAAAACTTCCTGTAAAAACGAAGTTTGTAATAGCAAGAGATTTTGATATTAACGCATAATTCGAAATAGAATGAAACAATCAGAAATAAAAGAATTATCCATCGCAGATCTTAAAGAGAAGCTTGGAGCGTTGCAAAAGAATTATACTGATCTTAAAATGGCTCATGCAATAACTCCTTTAGAGAATCCATTGCAATTGAGAGGTTTAAGAAGAACTGTAGCAAGAATTGCAACAGAATTAACAAAAAGAGAATTACAATAATTCTATAGTCAGTTTTAAAGATGGAAAAAAGAAATCTTAGAAAAGAGAGAATTGGTGTTGTTTCTAGTAGCAAAATGGAGAAATCTATTGTTGTATCAGAAACTAAAAGAGTTAAGCACCCAATGTACGGAAAGTTCGTATTAAAGACTAAGAAGTACGTTGCACACGACGAAAAGAATGATTGCAACGAAGGAGATACTGTTAGAATCATGGAAACAAGACCTATGAGTAAATCTAAACGTTGGAGATTAGTAGAAATCCTAGAAAGAGCTAAATAATATGTTACAAACAGAATCAAGATTAAAAGTAGCAGATAATACTGGAGCTAAAGAAGTTTTAGTTATTAGAGTTTTAGGAGGAACTAGAAAGCGTTATGCAAGTATTGGAGACAAGATTGTTGTAGCGGTTAAATCTGCAACTCCTAACGGAACTGTAAAAAAAGGTCAAGTATCAAGAGCAGTTGTTGTAAGAACCAAGAAAGAAGTAAGACGTAAAGACGGATCATATATCAGATTTGATGATAATGCTTGTGTACTTTTAAATCCTACAGAGGAAATGAGAGGAACACGTGTGTTTGGACCTGTTGCACGTGAGCTTCGTGAGAAACAATTCATGAAAATAGTATCATTAGCACCTGAAGTGCTTTAAATCATTATATAAGATGAAGAAGTTCAAAATTAAATCAGGAGATACTGTAAAAGTAATTGCAGGAGATCACAAAGGATCTGAAGGTAAAGTTTTACAAATCATTAAGGATAAAGATAGAGTTTTAGTAGAAGGTGTAAACTTAGTTTCTAAGCACACTAAACCTAGCGCTCAAAATCCTCAAGGAGGTATTGTAAAAAAAGAAGCATCACTTCATATTTCTAACTTAATGTTAGTTCAAGATGGTGTAGCTGTAAGAGTAGGTTATCAAGTTGATGGAGATACTAAAACTAGAATCTCTAAAAAAACTAAAAAATAAGAATAATCATGAGTTACGTACCAAGATTAAAAGCAGAATACAAAGAAAGAGTTATTAAAGCTCTTACTGAAGAATTCAGTTATAAGAATGTAATGCAAGTACCTAAATTAGAAAAAATTGTTGTTTCTAAAGGTGTTGGTGCTGCAATTGCAGATAAGAAATTAATAGATTACGCTTTAGAAGAAGTAACTAAAATTACTGGTCAAAAAGCTATATCTACGATGTCTAAAAAAGATGTTGCATCTTTTAAATTACGTAAAGGTATGCCAATTGGTGTTAAAGTTACTTTACGTGGAGATAAAATGTATGAATTTTTAGATAGACTTGTTACAGCTTCTTTACCTCGTGTAAGAGACTTTAACGGTATAAAAGCTAACGGTTTTGATGGTAGAGGTAATTACAATTTAGGTATTACTGAACAGATCATTTACCCAGAGATTAATATTGATCAAGTGAAAAAAATTAACGGTATGGATATTACTTTTGTTACATCTGCAAATACTGATAAGGAAGCTAAATCATTATTAGGAGAATTAGGTTTACCATTCAAAAAAAATTAAGAAATGGCTAAAGAATCAATGAAAGCTCGTGAACGTAAAAGAGCAAAAACAGTTGCAAAATATGCAGAAAAGAGAAAAGCTTTAAAAGAAGCTGGAGACTATGAAGCTTTGCAAAAATTACCAAAGAATGCTTCACCAATTAGAATGCATAATAGATGTAAATTAACTGGTCGTCCAAAAGGATATATGAGACAATTTGGTATTTCTCGTGTTACGTTTCGTGAAATGGCAAATCAAGGATTGATCCCAGGTGTTAAAAAAGCAAGTTGGTAGAAATCAAAAATAAAATATAATATTAAAAATAGAATGTGTATCTTTGCACGCTCTATTTTTTTTGAGTATTAGAATTTTAACTGATTATAGGTTTAATTATCACAGAGAAATCTGTAGGAAAATAGAGGTAATTAAAAACCGTAATCGCAATTTAAATAAATATGTATACAGATCCAATCGCGGATTTTCTTACTAGAGTAAGAAATGCAATCGCAGCAGGGCACAGAGTAGTGGAAGTTCCAGCTTCAAATTTGAAGAAGGAAATGACAAAAATTTTGTTTGATCAAGGGTATATTTTAAGCTATCAGTTTAATAATGATAAAGTTCAAGGAACTATCAAAATAGCTTTAAAATATGACAGAGAAACAAAAGAATCAGTAATTAGAAAAATTCAACGCATCAGTACACCAGGGTTACGTAAATATGTTGGCTCTACGGAGATGCCAAGAGTTTTAAACGGACTTGGAATTGCTATTGTTTCTACATCTAAAGGTGTAATGACAAATAAAAAAGCACGTCAAGAGAATGTTGGTGGAGAAGTTTTATGTTACGTTTATTAATCTATAGGAAATGAGTAGAATAGGAAAAAATCCCGTTAGCATTTCACAAGGTGTAGATGTAAACATAGTAGACAGTGTTATTACTGTTAAAGGAAAGTTAGGAGAATTATCTCAAACTATTTCTGATGGTATTAAACTTACAATTGAAGATGGTATTATCACATTTGATAGAGCATCAGAAAGTAAAGACCATAAAGCACAACATGGTTTAATGAGAGCTTTAGTTAGTAATATGATTGAAGGTGTAAGTAAAGGTTGGACTAAAGATTTAGAGTTGGTTGGAGTTGGTTATAGAGCTTCTAGTCAAGGTCAAAAATTAGATTTAGCTTTAGGTTATTCTCATAATATTGTTTTAGAATTAGCTCCTGAGGTTAAAGTTGAAACGATATCTGAGAAAGGGAAAAACCCAATCATTAAATTATCTTCATTTGATAAACAGTTAGTTGGTCAAATAGCTGCTAAGATTCGTTCTTTCAGAGCTCCAGAGCCTTATAAAGGAAAAGGAGTTAAGTTTGTTGGTGAATTATTAAGAAGAAAAGCAGGTAAATCTGCATAATATATAGCAATATGGCATTATCAAAGCTACAAAGAAGAGCTAGAATTAAGCGTAGAATTAGAAAAATTATTTCTGGTACTGCTACTAAACCAAGATTATCGGTTTATAGAAGTAATAAAGAGATATACGCACAACTAGTTGACGATGTAAATGGAGTAACATTAGCTTCCGTTTCATCTAGAGATAAAGGAATTAAAGCAGATACTAAGGTTGAAGCTGCAGGATCAGTAGGTAAAGCTATCGCAGAAAAAGCTTCTAAAGTAGGAGTTGAAACCGTTTCTTTTGATAGAAATGGATATTTATATCACGGTAGAGTTAAAGTATTAGCTGAGGCTGCTAGAGAATCTGGTTTAAAATTTTAAGAAATTATGCAAGGTTATAAAAACGTAGAAAGAGTTAAACCAAGTGGACTAGAGCTTGTAGATAGATTAGTAGGTGTACAACGTGTTACTAAAGTTACAAAAGGTGGTAGAGCATTTGGATTCTCTGCAATTGTAGTTGTAGGAGATGGTAATGGGGTTGTTGGTCATGGATTAGGTAAATCTAAAGATGTTTCTTCTGCAATTGCAAAAGCAATTGAAGATGCTAAGAAAAATTTAGTAAGAATACCAATTTTAGAAGCAACTTTACCTCATGAACAAAAAGGGAAGTTTGGTGGAGCAAAAGTGTTCCTTAAACCAGCATCTCATGGTACTGGAGTTATTGCTGGTGGAGCTGTAAGACACGTATTAGAGTCAGTTGGTATTCATGATGTATTATCAAAATCTCAAGGATCATCAAATCCTCATAACGTTGTTAAAGCTACTTTTGATGCATTATTACAATTACGTAGTGCGGCATCAATTGCTAAACAAAGAGGAATTTCTTTAGAGAAAGTATTTAACGGATAAACCTAAGAACGATGGCAAAAATTAAAGTTACACAAGTAAAAAGTCAAATCGGGCGTCTACAAAGTCAAAAAAGAACTTTAGAGGCTTTAGGTTTACGTAGAATGAACCAAACTGTTGTACATGAGGCAACTCCGTCAATAGTAGGTATGGTAAATACAGTTAAACACTTAGTTTCTTTCGAAGAAATTAAATAAGATATTTAGAAAAAATGAGTTTACATAATTTAACACCAGCAGAAGGTTCCGTTAAAAAAGGAAAAAGAATTGCACGTGGAGAAGGTTCAGGTCATGGAGGTACTTCTACAAGAGGTCATAAAGGGCAAAAATCTCGTTCAGGTTATTCTAGAAAAATAGGTTTTGAAGGAGGTCAAATGCCACTTCAAAGACGTGTACCAAAATTTGGTTTCACTAACATAAACCGTAAAGAATATCAAGGTATCAATTTAGATAAATTACAATCTTTAGTTGATGATGGAAAGATAACAGATACAGTTAATTTAGATATTTTAGTTGCTATTGGTTTAGCAAGTAAAAACGACTTAGTAAAAATACTAGGTGGTGGTGAGTTAAAAGCTAAATTAAATATAACTGTACATAAATTTACAGCTACAGCAAAAGCAGCAATTGAGGCTGCTGGTGGTGAAGTTGTTACTTTATAAGAAATTGTAAATGATGAATTTTATAAATAGATTAAAAGACATTTTTAGTATAGAAGAGTTGAAAAACAAAATTCTTCTTACAATCGGTTTAATTGCTGTATACCGTTTTATGGCATCTGTTCCTCTTCCAGGAATTGATCCATTACAATTGGCAGCGTTAAAAGAAAGTACTTCAGGTGGTCTTTTAGGTTTATTAAATGCATTTACAGGAGGGGCATTTGCTAGGGCGTCAGTAATGGCTCTTGGTATAATGCCATATATTTCTGCTTCTATTGTTGTTCAGCTTATGGGAATTGCTGTTCCTTATTTGCAAAAATTACAAAAAGATGGAGAAAGTGGACGTAAAAAAATTACTCAAATTACTAGATGGTTAACCATTGTTATTACTTTGGTTCAAGCGCCAACTTATATCACAGCTATTAAAACTCAATTTGGTTTAGGACCAGAAGCTTTTTTAGTAAGTGGTGCAACTTTTTGGATTTCATCTATAATTATTTTAACTGCAGGGACAATTTTTGCAATGTGGTTAGGTGAACGTATTACTGATAAAGGAGTCGGTAATGGGATTTCATTATTAATAACTGTAGGTATTATCGCTAATTTCCCTGCTGCATTTTTACAAGAGTTTGTTGCTAAAACAACAAATGCTGGAGCTGGAGGTTTAATGATGGTTTTAATTGAAATTATTATTTGGTTTGTTGTAATTTTATTAACTGTATTATTAGTTACTGCTGTTAGAAAAATAGCAGTTCAATATGCTAGAAGAACAGTTGCAGGAAGTGTGCAAAATGTTGCAGGATCTAGAGATTATATCCCTTTGAAATTAAATGCAGCAGGTGTAATGCCTATAATTTTTGCACAAGCAATTATGTTTTTGCCAGTTGCATTAGCTCAAAGATTTCCATTTATGGCTAGTTTGCAAGATATGCATGGTTTAGGATATAATGTAATATTTGCGTTATTAATTATTATTTTTAGTTATTTCTATACTGCTATTACAATTCCAACGAATAAAATGGCAGAAGATTTAAAAAGAAGTGGTGGTTTTATACCTGGAATTAGACCTGGTAAAGATACAGCAGATAAATTAGATAGTGTTTTATCTAGAATTACTTTTCCTGGATCGTTATTCTTAGCTGCGTTATCTATATTACCAACGATTGTAATTCAATTTGGAGTACAACAAAGTTGGGCTATGTTTTATGGAGGTACATCTTTGATAATAATGGTAGGAGTTGCAATAGATACTTTGCAACAAATAAATTCTTATTTATTAAATCGTCATTATGATGGTTTAATGAAAACAGGAAATAGTAACAGAAAATCGAATAAATAATATGGCTAAACAATCAGCGATTCAACAAGACGGAACCATTACTGAAGCATTATCAAATGCAATGTTTCGAGTAGAATTAGAAAATGGACATATTGTAACGGCTCATATATCAGGTAAAATGCGTATGCATTATATTAAATTATTACCTGGTGATAAGGTAAAACTTGAAATGAGTCCATACGATTTATCTAAGGCAAGAATTACTTACAGATATTAAAAAAAATATAAACAGATGAAAGTTAGAGCATCAGTTAAAAAAAGAAGTGCGGACTGTAAAATTGTTCGTAGAAAAGGTAGATTATACGTAATCAATAAACAAAATCCTAGATTTAAACAAAGACAAGGGTAATGGCAAGAATAGCAGGTATAGATATTCCAAAAAACAAAAGAGGAGTTATTGCTTTAACTTATATCTTTGGTGTTGGAAGCAGTAGAGCTAAAGAAGTTTTAGCAAAAGCAGAAGTTGACGAAAGTATTAAAGTTCAAGATTGGACTGATGATCAAATTGCAGCGATTAGAGAACAAGTTGGATCTTTTACTATTGAAGGAGAATTACGTTCTGAAATTCAAATAAACATCAAACGTTTGATGGATATTGGTTGTCAAAGAGGTATTCGTCATAGACTTGGTCTTCCTTTAAGAGGTCAAAGAACTAAGAATAATTCTCGTACTAGAAAAGGTAAGAGAAAAACGGTAGCTAACAAGAAAAAATAAAGTTAGATAAAGTAATAAAGATCTAATAATAGTATAACTATAAAGTTAGAAAACTAAATTACTAAAACTTAAATAATTATGGCAAAAGCAAGTTCAAAAAAACGTAAAGTAATAATTGATGCTATTGGTGAGGCGCATGTAACTGCATCTTTCAATAACATTATTATTTCTTTAACAAATAAAAAAGGTGACGTAATTTCTTGGTCATCTGCAGGTAAAATGGGTTTCAGAGGTTCTAAAAAGAATACTCCATATGCAGCTCAATTAGCAGCAGAAGATTGTGCAAATGTTGCAAAAGAAGCAGGTTTACGTAAAGTAAAAGTTTATGTAAAAGGACCAGGTAATGGTAGAGAATCTGCTATTAGATCTATTCATAATGCAGGTATTGAAGTATCAGAAATTATTGATGTTACTCCAATTCCTCATAATGGTTGTCGTCCACCTAAAAGAAGAAGAGTATAAGCTGAATTAATTTTCAGTTTATATTTATTTTATATTTATATTTTAACAAGGTAGGATTTTTAGATTATCGAAGGAGAAAGCCTTAATTCATAATCCCTATCTATAATTATCAAGAAATGGCAAGATATACAGGACCAAAAACTAAAATTGCTCGTAAATTTGGCGAGGCAATTTTTGGAGAAGATAAAAACTTCGAAAAAAGAAATTACCCACCAGGACAGCATGGAAATGCTAGAAGAAGAGGTAAAAAATCTGAATATGCAACTCAATTAATGGAGAAGCAAAAAGCAAAATATACTTATGGTATATTAGAGCGTCAGTTCAGTAACTTATTTAAAAAAGCTCAAGCTGCATCTGGAATTACAGGTGAAATTTTATTACAGTTGTGTGAATCTCGTTTAGATAATGTAGTTTACAGAATGGGAGTATCAAATTCAAGAAGCGGAGCACGTCAATTAGTATCTCACAGACATATAACTGTTAACGGAGAAATCGTAAACATACCATCTTATAGTTTACAAGAAGGTGATGTAGTTGCTGTAAGAGAAAAATCTAAATCGTTAGTAGCTATTGAAAATGCATTAGCATCTAACAGTAATGTATTTGAATGGTTAACTTGGAATGGTGATACTAAAACTGGAACTTTTGTTAAAGTACCAGAAAGATTACAAATTCCAGAAAACATCAAAGAGCAATTAATCGTAGAATTATATTCTAAGTAATAAATTAATAACATTGAGATTCAGCCAAAGGGTTTATAAGTACTTCTTCACACTTATAAACCGCGCAACTGAATAACAATTAAAACGAAGAAAATGGCAATTTTAAATTTTCAGAAACCAGATAAAGTAATAATGATAGAATCTACAGATTTTTCTGGTAGATTTGAGTTTAGACCTTTAGAACCTGGTTTCGGTTTAACAATCGGTAATGCTTTAAGAAGAGTACTTTTATCTTCTTTAGAAGGATTTGCAATTACATCTTTAAGGGTAGATGGTGTAGAACATGAGTTTTCTACAGTATCTGGAGTTGTAGAAGATGTTACAGAAATTATCTTAAACTTAAAACAAGTTCGTTTTAAGAAACAAATAGATGACACAGATAGAGAAACTGTTTCTATATCTGTATCTGGTCAAGAGCAATTTACTGCTGGAGATTTACAGAAGTTTATTTCTGGTTTTCAAGTGTTGAATCCAGATTTAGTAATCTGTAATATGGATAAATCTGTAAAATTAAATGCAGAAATTACGATAGAAAAAGGTAGAGGATTTGTACCAGCAGAAGAGAATAAAAAGGCTTCTGCACCAATTGGAACAATTTTTACAGATTCTATTTACACACCAATTAAGAATGTAAAATATGCAATCGAAAATTATCGTGTAGAGCAAAAAACGGATTATGAAAAATTAGTTTTCGATATAGATACTGATGGATCAATCAATCCTAAAGAAGCATTAACTGAAGCTGCAAAAATTTTAATTCACCACTTTATGTTATTCTCTGATGAGCGTATCACTTTAGAGGCTGATGAAATTGCACAAACAGAAACGTATGATGAAGAATCATTACACATGCGTCAGTTATTAAAAACTAGATTAATCGACATGGATTTATCTGTAAGAGCTTTAAATTGTTTAAAAGCTGCAGAAGTAGATACATTAGGAGACTTAGTTTCTTTTAACAAAAGTGATTTAATGAAGTTCCGTAATTTTGGTAAAAAATCATTAACAGAACTAGAAGAACTAGTTATTGTTAAAGGTTTAAACTTTGGAATGGATTTAACAAAATATAAATTAGATAGAGATTAATCTTTCATATTTTGCTCCTCAAACTGAGTAGATGCAAGATGAAAGTATAAAACAAACGTCATGAGACACGGAAAAAAATTCAATCATTTAGGTAGAAAAACAGCGCACAGAAAAGCAATGTTAGCAAATATGACTTGTTCTTTAATAGAGCACAAGCGTATTAATACTACTGTAGCTAAAGCTAAAGCTTTACGTTTATTTGCAGAACCTCTTATTACAAAATCTAAGTCGGATACTACGCATAACAGACGTATAGTTTTCTCTTATTTACGTGATAAATTTGCAGTAACAGAATTATTTAAAGAAATTTCTGTAAAAGTTGCAGATAGACCTGGTGGGTATTTACGTATCATCAAATTAGGAAATCGTCAAGGAGATAATGCCCCTATGGCAATGATTGAATTTGTAGATTACAATGAAATTTACAACCCTAAAGGTACAAAAGCTAAGAAAACTACTCGTAGAGGAAGAAGCAAAAAAGCAGATAATGCTCAAGTAGAAGGATCAGCATCAACAGAAGAAAAATCTGAAGAATAAAAAATGAAAATTTTTTGAATCATATAAAAGGGATAGGCGTTTACGTTTATCCCTTTTTTTATATTTTTACATCATCAAAATAACACTAATCAATGAAATATCAAACACGTAAAAAGGCTTTAGTTTTATTAGCAGACGGTACAATTTTTTATGGAAAATCTGTTGGAATTGAAGGCACATCTACAGGAGAAATCTGTTTTAATACTGGGATGACTGGTTATCAAGAAATCTTTACAGATCCATCTTATTTTGGTCAATTAATGGTAGCAACAAATGCCCATATTGGAAATTATGGTGTAAATATTAATGAAGTAGAATCCGATAGTATAAAAATTTCTGGATTAATTTGTAGAAATTTTAGTTTTATACATTCTAGAGTAGATTCTGAAGAAAACTTATTAGATTGGTTTACAAAACATAATTTAGTAGCAATTTCTGATGTTGATACAAGAGCCTTAGTTGCATATATTAGAGATAATGGTGCAATGAATGCTATTATTTCTACGGATGTTGATAATATTGATTCGCTAAAAAAACAACTTTCCGAAGTGCCAAGTATGGAAGGTTTAGAATTAGCCTCAAAGGTATCTACAAAAGAACCATATTATGTAGGTGATAAAAATTCTGATATTAAAATCTCTGCCTTAGATATTGGAATTAAAAAAAATATTTTAAGAAATTTAGCAAAAAGGGGAGTATATATAAAAGTTTTCCCTTTTAATTCTTCTTTTGAAGATTTATCAGCTTTTAATCCTGATGGTTATTTTATTTCAAATGGGCCAGGAGATCCACAACCATTAATTGAAGCACAACAAGTAGCAGAAGAAATTATTAATAGAGATTTACCTCTATTTGGTATTTGTTTAGGGCATCAAGTAATTGCTTTAGCAAATGGAATCTCTACATATAAAATGCACAATGGTCATAGAGGTATAAATCATCCTGTAAAGAATCTATTAACAGGAAAAGGAGAAATTACTTCTCAAAATCATGGTTTTGCAATAAATAGAGAAGAAGCAGAGGCTAATGAAAATATAGAGATTACGCATGTTCACTTAAATGACCACACGGTGGCAGGTATCAGAATGAAAAATAAAAATGTTTTTTCTGTTCAATATCACCCAGAGGCAAGTCCTGGACCTCATGATTCTGAGTATTTATTTGATCAATTTATAGCAAATATTGAAAAAACAAAAAAAATTTCATCGTAACTTTAATGTTACTCATCGATAGTAAGTTATTTTTTAACTTTTTTTGGTGTTTTAATAACTTTTTATTACTACTTTTGAGATGTGATGTAAAAATCACATTCTTTTTCATAGCAATTTTCCCACTCAATTTATTGAGTGGGTTTTTTTTTATAAGTTATTTTTTTGAGTAAACGTTTTCGTAATTAATTAAAGACAAATTATTTAAAACCTCCTATATTTTGTAACTTAGCATCAGAAATAAAACGTATAAATTAATAAAATAAATATCAATATAATGAGTATAATTATTAGCGTTCATGCACGTCAAATTTTCGATTCTAGAGGGAATCCTACAGTAGAAGTAGATGTAACTACAGATAATGGATCACTAGGTAGAGCAGCAGTTCCATCTGGAGCATCAACAGGAGAACATGAGGCTGTTGAATTACGTGACGGTGGAAAAGACTACATGGGTAAAGGGGTTTTAAAAGCTGTAAAAAATGTAAACGAAATTATTGCTGAAGAACTTTTAGGAGTTTCTGTTTTTGAACAAAATGCTATAGACAAATTAATGATAGATTTAGATGGTACGCCAAACAAATCTAAATTAGGAGCAAATGCTATTTTAGGTGTTTCATTAGCAGTTGCAAAAGCTGCTGCTATTGAATTAGGAATGCCTTTATATAGATATGTAGGTGGTGTTTCTGCAAATACTTTACCTTTACCAATGATGAATATCATTAATGGAGGTTCTCACTCAGATGCTCCAATTGCGTTTCAAGAATTTATGATTATGCCTGTACTGGCAGAAACTTTCTCTGAAGCTTTAAAAATGGGATCTGAAATTTTCCATAATTTAAAGAAAGTTTTACACGATAGAGGTTTATCTACAGCTGTTGGTGATGAAGGTGGTTTTGCGCCAACTTTAGATGGAACAGAAGATGCTATTGAAACAATTGCATTAGCAGTTAAAAATGCTGGTTATGTTTTTGGAGAGCAAGTAAAAATTGCTTTAGACTGTGCTTCTGCTGAGTTTTATGTTGATGGAAAATACGACTATACGAAATTTGAAGGAGATAAAGGTGTAATTCGTACAAGTAAAGAACAAGCTGATTATTTAGCTGAATTGTCTGCTAAATATCCTATTATTTCTATTGAAGATGGAATGGATGAAAATGACTGGGAAGGAACAAAATATCTTACTGAATTAATTGGTGATAAAGTTCAATTAGTTGGTGATGATTTATTTGTTACAAATGTAGAGCGTTTATCTAGAGGTATAGAAAACGGTATTGCAAATTCAATTTTAATTAAAGTAAACCAAATTGGTAGTTTAACAGAAACTATTGCAGCTGTAAATATGGCTAAAAATGCAGGTTATACAACAGTAATGTCTCACAGATCTGGTGAAACTGAAGATAACACAATTGCAGATTTAGCAGTAGCTTTAAACTGTGGTCAAATTAAAACAGGTTCTGCTTCTCGTTCTGATAGAATGGCTAAATACAACCAATTATTACGTATTGAAGAAGAATTAGGTACAACTGCATATTTTCCAAAAGAAAATGCGTTTAATTTATAAAGAATAATTTTAAAAATAATTAAACCTCATAAGTTATTATGAGGTTTTTTTTTGTGTATTTCGCAAATAAGTTAAACTTATTTTAAAATATCTAAATTCTATTGGTGTGGCCTTTTAAAATGCTGTAAAATTAAGTATCTTCGTCAAACTTAACAAAACTAAAAATCATCGTTAAATGTCAGATATAGCTAAATTACAGATTGGAGATAATTCGTATGAATTTCCTTTAGTAAAAGGAACAGAGAATGAAGTTGCCATCGATATAAAAAAATTAAGAGTAGTAACGAATGGTATAATAACCATCGATCCTGGTTTTAAAAATACAGGTTCTTGTGAAAGTGCTATAACATTTTTAGATGGTGAAAAAGGTATTTTAAGGTATAGAGGTTATCCTATTGAAGAGTTAGCTGAAAAAGCAGATTTCTTAGAAGTATCTTATGCATTGATATTTGGTAATTTACCAACAAAACAGGAATTAGATAAATTTCATGCAGATATTAAAGAGCATTCTTTGGTTGATGATGATGTAAGAAAAATTTTAGAAGCATTTCCAAAAGCAGCTCATCCAATGGGTGTTTTGGCTTCATTAACAAGTGCACTTACTGCTTTTAATCCTTCTTCTGTAAATACAGCCTCTAAAGAAGATATGTATCATGCTATTGTTAGAATCTTAGCTAAATTTCCTGTACTAGTTGGTTGGACAATGCGTAAGAGTAAAGGATTGCATTTAAATTATGGAAAAAAATCTTTAGGCTATGTAGAGAACATTTTGTATTTAATGTTTAAACAGCCAAATGAAGAATATGTAATGAATCCTATCATTAAAGATGCTTTAGATAAATTATTAATTTTACATGGAGATCACGAACAAAATTGTTCTACATCAACAGTTAGAATTGCTGGTTCTTCTCATGTAGGTTTATTTGCTTCTTTATCAACAGGGATTTCTGCTCTTTGGGGACCACTACATGGAGGCGCTAATCAGGCAGTATTAGAAATGTTAGAAGCTATACAAGCAGATGGAGGAGATACTAAAAAATACATGGCGAAAGCTAAAGATAAAAACGATCCTTTTAGATTGATGGGCTTTGGACATAGAGTTTACAAAAATTTTGATCCAAGAGCAAAAATTATCAAAAAAGCCGCAGATGAAGTTTTAAATGATTTAGGTGTTGATGATCCTATTTTAAAGATTGCTAAAGGATTAGAACAAGAAGCTTTAAACGAACCTTATTTTGTTGAAAGAAAATTATATCCAAATGTAGATTTCTATTCAGGAATTATTTATAGAGCAATGGGTATTCCTACAGATATGTTTACAGTAATGTTCGCTTTAGGACGTTTGCCTGGTTGGATTGCGCAATGGAGAGAAATGAGATTAAACAAAGAACCAATAGGAAGACCTCGTCAAATTTATATTGGTGAAACAGAAAGACATTTTGTCGAATTAGATAAAAGATAAAAAAATGTATTATTTTTACTAAAAATTTAAAAGCTTCATATTATATGAAGCTTTTTTTATCAATTTAAAAATATGTTGCAACTTAATATACAAAATGAAACGTCTAAATTAAGATCTGTTATTTTAGGAACAGCAAAAAGTAATGGGCCAGTTCCAAGAGTTGAAGATTGTTATGACCCTAAAAGTATACAGCATGTCTTAGCTGGTACTTATCCAAAAGAAGAAGACATGATTTTAGAAATGGAAGCTGTTGCTAAAGTTTTTGAAAAATACAATGTTCAGGTTTTTAGACCAACGATTATTCAAAATTATAATCAAATTTTTTCAAGAGATATTGCTTTTGTTATTGAAGATAAATTGATAAAAGCAAATATTTTACCTGATAGAGAAGAGGAATATTTAGCTATAAAACATGTATTAGATCAGATTAAAGAAGAAAATATTATTCATTTGCCAGAAGAATGTCATGTAGAAGGTGGTGATGTGATGCCTTGGAATGATTATATTTTTGTTGGTACATATTCTGGAGAAGATTATGCAGATTATATTACTGCTCGTACAAATACAGATGCGGTAATCGCTTTACAAGAGTTATTTCCTGATAAAATTGTAAAATCGTTTGAGTTAAGAAAATCTAATACAGATCCTAAAGAAAATGCCTTACATTTAGATTGTTGTTTTCAGCCAATAGGAAAAAATAAAGCAATTTTACATAAAAACGGATTTTTAATAGAAAGAGAATATGAGTGGTTATTAAATTATTTTGGAAAAGAAAATGTGTTTGAAATTAGCAAAGAAGAAATGTATAGCATGAATAGTAACGTGTTTTCTATTTCTGAAAAAGTAGTTATTTCAGAACAAAATTTTACACGTTTAAATACTTGGTTAAGAAATAACGATTTTATTGTTGAAGAAGTTTCTTATACAGAAATTGCAAAACAAGAAGGATTATTAAGATGTTCTACATTACCTTTGATTAGAGATTAACCTATAAATTACCAGCTTAAATTTAAATTATTTTAAAATATTATTTTTTGAAAGAATTCTAACCCATGCAACAAACTACAAATTCAATCCTAATGATTCGTCCTATAAATTTTAGGATGAATGAACAAACTGCAGTAAATAATTACTATCAAAAATCGTTAAAAGATTTATTACCAGCTACAATAAATTCTAAAGCACAAAAAGAATTTGATACTTTTGTAGAAAAGTTAAGAAGCTTTGGTGTTGAGGTAATTGTTGTATCCGATAATAAAGAATTTGATACTCCAGATTCTATTTTTCCTAATAATTGGGTTTCTTTTCATGATGATGCAACTGCTGCAATTTATCCTATGTTTGCAGAGAATAGACGTTTAGAAAGAAGAGAAGATGTGTTTTTAGAGTTAGAAAAAAAAGGTTTTTTAATTGAAAATATTGTAGATTATACTGCTGCAGAAGAAGAACAAGTGTTTTTAGAAGGCACAGGGAGTATGAGTTTAGATCGTGAAAATAAAAAAGCATATTGTGCATTATCTCCTAGAGCAGATGAAGATTTATTTATAGAGTTTTGTGAAGATTTTGAATATACGCCTGTTATTTTTACTTCATATCAAACAGTAGAAAATAGAAGAGAAGCAATTTATCATACCAATGTAATGATGTGCATTACAGAAACTTTTGCAGTAATTTGTTTATCTTCTATTGATGATAAAAGTGAACGTAAAAACGTGTTAAAAAATTTAAAAGAAGACAAAAAGCTTGTTATTGATATTACTGAAGAACAAGTAGCCAATTTTGCGGGAAATATGTTGCAAGTAAAAGGTGCAAATGACGAACTTTTTTTAGTAATGAGTCAAGCAGCACATGATTGTTTAACACAGAGTCAAAAATCACAAATTAACAGATATTGTAAAATAATATCTAGTTCTTTAGCTACAATAGAAGCTTGTGGTGGTGGAAGTGCACGTTGTATGATGGCAGAAGTTTTTTTGCCTAGAAATTAATTAGATATATAGAAATGCATTTATTATTCCTTGCCGTAGCTCCCGTTATGGTAATTATTTTATACATTTATTTTAAAGATAAATTTGAAAAAGAACCCATTCATTTTTTATTTAAAAACTTTCTTTTGGGTGCTTTTGTAAGCGTATTAATTACTTTTGTTTTAAGTATTATTACTGGTTTTCTTTTTGATTTAACGAATGATAATAGTATTTTAAATCAATTTATAAAAGCATTTATTGTTGTTGCTTTGGTAGAAGAGTTTTCTAAATATATCATAGTAAGATATTATGCACAACCCAATAAAGAATTTAATGAACCTTTTGATGGTATAGTTTACGCTGTTATGGTTTCTATGGGTTTTGCTGCACTAGAAAACGTTTTATTTGTGTATAAACATGGAATTGAAACAGGAATTACAAGAGCTTTTACGGCGGTTCCGGCACACGCTACTTTTGCTATTTTATTGGGTTATTATATGGGGAAAGCTAAGTTTTCTAAAAATAAAAGAAAGTTAAATTTAATTGGATTATTAGTTGCAATAATTTTTCATGGTGCCTATGATTTCTTTTTGTTTATTAACTTTATTCCAGGAACAGTAATTGGTGCTTTATCTTCATTATTAGTAGGCATCGTTTTATCAAGAAAAGCAATTAAAATACATCAGAAAAACTCTAATTTTAATGTTTAATTATTTTTCTAATTACATTTTTTTTGTCATCAAACTTAATTTTTAATAGATAAATTCCTTTAGAAAAATTAGAAATGTTTATTTCTTTTTGATTAGCATTAAACTCTTTAATTTTTTTTCCTAAAGTATTATATATAGAAATAGTTTGTATTTCTTTTTCACTTCGGATAGTTATGTTTCCAGAAGTAGGATTTGGATAAATATTTAAATTTTCTAAAGTATTTTTCTCAATTGATAAAAGTAGAGATCTATAATCTCTAAATTCAAATAATTTCTGTTTTAGAGAGATAATGTCTTCATTTACAGCTTCTCTAGAAATATAAAATCTACCGTAATCAAAACTTGTAATTCCTTCAACTTGATTACCAACGCCAAGTTCATTTGTTAGTGTGTATTTGCTAAATCCAGATTTAAAAATATCATCTCCAGGGCTTCTGTTAGCACTAATATGAACTAAAAACGGAATTGCATTTGCGTTAATACCACAAAGCAAAAAGTTGCTGTTTTGTACTGTTGCACCAGTAATTAACCCTACTATATTTGCCGAACTAACTTTTACAGCTGTATGATTGCCAAGCGTAATTGGAAATTTATAAACATTGGTTTTTAAATCGCCTCTGTTTTTAGTGAATATCAGAAAATTATTCTCATAAACAACTAAGGCTTCAGCATCAAAATTATGAGTATCAGAACCATCAAAACTTGTTTGATCTTCATAAGAAAATGAAATTGTTTCAGCAGAAACAGTGTTACTTTTTTTTAAGTCAGATTTTAAAACTCTATAAATTTTTAGGTCTGTTCTTGTTCCTTTATTATTTCCAGAATCACTAATGTAAATATAAGTTTCATCATCAGCTAAATCTTCCCAATCAACATTAGTGGCATTTGTTATGGTAATTCGTCTGTTAAGAACACCTGTTAAACTATCTAATTCATATAAATATGCATTATCTCCACTATCATTATGTGTAATAATTTTTCCATTCAAAAAAAGTAAGCCAGAAGTTTCTTTTGCAACTGCCGGAATTTCAAACTTTTCTTTAAATTCGGTAATTTGACTTTGAATTAAAAAGGAATTTAGAAAAATTAATAAAAATAAATATGGAGTTTTAATTTTCATAAATTAGTTATTTAAGAGCTTCATCAATAATTTTTCCTGTGGATGAATTTGGAGCTTCTATTTGTAATAAATTTGAAATTGTAGGAGCAATATCAATAATTTCATAACTCTTTTTAGAAACTCCTTTTTTAATTCCGTTTCCATAAAAAATAACAGGAATATGTGTGTCATAAGAATACCCAGAACCATGAGAAGTACCAGTTCTACCACCAGTTAAAGTTGCAGGATAAGGAATAAGTAGTACATCACCAGAAAACTTTTGATTGTATCCGTTTTGTAACGAGTTTAAAATACCACTTGTAAAATTGCTTGTTTGCATTGTTTTGGCAGATACAGCTTTATAAATTCCGTCGAAATTAATAACTTCTTCTACTAGTTTTTCTGCAACAACATTTTTATCTAAACCTAAAGATTCAATTTTATCTTTATCTAAAAATATTTGATAATTAGAAATGTTTTCTATCAACTCAATCGAATTAAAATATTTTTTAGTTATCTCTAATGCAGCCTTTTTAAATTTGCTAAAACTTAAATAGTGAGCGGGTATTTTTAGGGATTGTAAATAAGAAGGTACATCAACAGCAGCATGATCTGCAGTTAAAAAAACAGTATAATTATTCTGCCCTACTTGTTGGTCTAAAAACGATAATAAATCTGCAAGATCCTTATCTAAACGTAAATAAGTATCTTCTATTTCTTTGGATGCAGGTCCAAATTGATGCCCAACATAATCTGTAGAAGAAAAACTTACAGCTAAAAAATCTGTGTAATTACTTTTACCTAAATTTTCGCCAATAATAGCAGCTTTTGTAAAATCTGCTGTAAAAGAATTACCTGCAGGAATTGCTTTTATAATATTAAAACCACCGTTTTTCTCTTTTAAATTAGGAATATCATGAGGAAAAGATGTTGTAGTTTCACCTGTAAATTTTCCTTCAAAAATATTATCATCAACAATACTATTTGTGTATGTATTAATGTCATAAAGAGTATTCCATGGCGTTTTTAAATAACTGTCTGCTTTTCCAGATTTGTTAAAATCTAATACCCACTTTGGTAAGTTTTCCATATAAAAAGAAGAAGAAACCCATTCTCCATTTTTACCGCCATCAAACCAATAAGCACCATTAGCTGTATGACCTGCAGGTAAAATTGCAGATCGATCTTTAATAGCAATTCCTATGGTTTTTCCATTCATGTTTTGCGCTAAATGTAATTGATCTGTTACTGTTGTTGTTTGCATTCTTACAGGCGATTTTTTTCCTGTAGAACTTTCATTTCCAATAGTTTTGTAATTACTATCATCAACACAATAAATAGATTTTTTTAAAAATTTATCATACCAATTGTTAGAAATTATACCATGATTACTTGGTGTTGTTCCAGTATAAATTGATGTATGTCCAACAGCTGTATATGTAGGTATGTAGTTATAATGTGCATTTTCTAACGAAAAACCATTGTTTAACAAACGTTTAAAACCATCATCACTATATCTGTTAGAAAATCGTCTTAAATAGTCATATCTCATTTGGTCAATAACAATGCCCACAACAAGTTTTGGTTTTGCAGATGTAGTTTCTTGTTTTACTTCTTGAACTTTACATCCAGAGATTAGAATTGTAAAAAAAGTTAAGAATAAAATGTGTTTTTTCATAATTAATTAAACTTTAGTAATAAGATCAAAAGTACGTTAATTTTTATTTTTGATGGATGGATTTTACCCTCTATTGATGTAAATTTAATACTTTAGCACAAAATTTAATCTATGAATTACATAGAGCACACTGGTAAATATTTTATGATGCTTGTTCAGGTTTTTAAAAAGCCTCAAAGAAAGAAGGTTTTTTATGAAGCTTTGTTCAAAGAAATAGAAGAACTTGGTTTAAAATCTTTGGGTATTATTATGTTTATCTCTTTTTTTATAGGTGGTGTAATTGCCTTACAAACTGCGCTAAATTTAGATAATCCTTTTGTACCCGATTCCTTAATTGGTTTTGCAGCAAAAAGATCTATTATTTTAGAGTTTGCGCCTACATTTTGTTCAATTATTTTAGCTGGTAAAGTTGGTTCTTATATTACATCAAGCATTGGTGCAATGAGGGTAACAGAGCAAATAGATGCATTAGAAGTTATGGGTATTAACTCATTAAATTATTTAGTACTTCCAAAGATATTGGCAACAGTTTTATTTTATCCTTTTTTAATCATTTTGGCAATGATTTTAGGAATTTTTGGTGGCTGGCTTACTGGTCTTCTTTCTGGTTTGTTTAGTGGAGTTGATTATGTAATAGGACTACAAACTGAATTTAAGCCTTTTTTAATTGTATATTCTATGATTAAAACATTAATTTTTGCTTTTTTAATTGCCTCTGTGCCATCATATCATGGTTATTATGTAAAAGGAGGTTCTATTGCTGTTGGTAAAGCAAGTACAAAAGCAGTAGTTTGGACCACCATTTTAATAGTAATAGCTAATTATATTTTAACCCAAATGTTATTAACCTAAATGATAGAAGTTAAAGATTTATATAAAGGTTTTGGCGATGTAGAAGTGTTAAAAGGAATTTCAACAACATTTGAGGCAGGAAAAACTAGTTTAATTATTGGTCAAAGTGGATCAGGAAAAACAGTTTTTTTAAAATGTTTAATAGGATTACATACACCAGAAAAAGGAACAATTTCTTTTGATGGTAGAATTAATACACAATTTACTATTGAAGAAAAAAGACAATGGAGACAAGAAATTGGTATGGTTTTTCAAGGGAGTGCTTTGTTCGATTCTCAAACCGTAGAAGAAAATGTAATGTTTCCTTTAAAAATGTTTACTGATAATACATATTCAGAAATGTTAGATAGAGTAAATTTTGCATTAAATAGAGTAAATTTACCAAACTCAAATAAAAAACTTCCATCAGAATTGTCTGGAGGAATGCAAAAAAGAGTTGCAATTGCCCGAGCGATTGTAATGAATCCTAAATATTTATTTTGTGATGAACCAAATTCTGGTTTAGATCCTCAAACTGCTATTGTAATTGATAAATTAATTCAAGAAATTACAGATGAATATAACATTACAACCGTAATTAATACTCATGATATGAATTCTGTAATGGAAATTGGAGAAAAAATAATTTTTTTAAAGAATGGAAATAAAGCTTGGGAAGGTAGTAGTGAAGAGATATTTAAAACTAATAATGAGGCTGTTGTAGACTTTGTGTATTCTTCTAATTTATTTAAAAAAGTAAGGGAAGCATATTTAAATGAAAAAAAATAAAAAATATGTTTGTTTTATTTAAAATAACTTATATATTTGCAGCCGCTAAGAAAGAAAGATGACCCGGTAGCTCAGTTGGTAGAGCATCTCCCTTTTAAGGAGATGGTCCTGGGTTCGAGCCCCAGCCTGGTCACAATCAAAGTTAAAAACTCTGCAAATTATTGCAGAGTTTTTTTTATGCACTATAATTTTTTAAATTTAGATAGTTGTATTTTATATATATTTACATAAAATATAATTAGGTAGAAATGGAAACTGAAAAAAAAGACGAAAATATAGATGTCATAGAACAATCTAAAAATGACGTAAAAAGTGATGCAAAAGGATTGTTTTTAAGTATTAAAGAATTCTTAATAGAACTCTTAGATTTTCGTCATGATACAGATCATGAAGCTACAATAAATGCTATTAAGGCAGATATTCCTTTTAAAGGAGCAACAGCTTGGATTCTTATTTTTGCAGTTTTTGTGGCGTCAATTGGTTTAAATGCAAATTCTACTGCGGTAGTAATTGGAGCCATGCTTATATCGCCTTTAATGGGGCCAATTCTTGGAATTGGGATGTCTTTTGCCATTAACGATATCAATACGTTAAAAAAATCGTTTGTAAACCTTGGAACGATGATTGTTTTAAGTTTATTAGCTTCTTTTTTATTCTTTTACTTTTTTCCGCTAAGTGAAGATAATTCGGAGTTATTAGGTAGAGTTAGTCCAGATGTTAGAGATGTTCTAATCGCTTTTTTTGGAGGATTAGCTTTAATGGTAGCAAGAACTAAAAAAGGTACTATTGCTTCTGTAATTTTTGGTGTAGCTATTGCAACTGCATTAATGCCACCTTTGTGTACTGCTGGTTATGGTTTGGCAAAAGGTAATTTAACCTACTTTACTGGGGCAATGTATTTGTTTACAATTAATACTATATTTATTGCTTTAGCTACATTTTTGGTTTTGAAACTTTTAAGTTTTCCAATGCATAAATATGCCAATGCAGCCAAAAGAAAAAGATATGCAATTATTGCTACGATAGTGGGTGTAGCTGTTATGATACCAGCTATTTTTACCTTTATAAATGTTTTTAATAAAAGTAAAATAGATTCACAAATTGGTGGATTTATAAAAAATGAAATTAAAAATAACAATTCATTACAATTAATTGATTGGGATCCAGATTATCAGAAAAAGGAGTTATATCTAAATTTTTTAAGTGAAGTTACAGATGCAACCATAAATGATTTAAATAACGAACTTTTAAATAAACAGTTATATCCTAATTTAAACGATTTTAAACTTAGAATTAAAGGAAGCGACACTAAAAGTTATGATTTAATAACAACAGCTTATAAAGAAAAAAGAGAAGAACTTCTAGAAAGTAAAAAGATTATTGTCGATTTGCAAAGCCAAATTGTAGACTTGCAGGCAACAATATCTTCTTTAAATAATAGAATTGAACAAGATGCGTTAAACAAACACCAAAACATTGTTGCTTTTAGTAGAATAGCTAAAGATACAAAGATAAGATATAGTGATGTTGAGAAAATTAGTTTTGCAAATGTTTTATCATCTAAAGATTTTATAAAGATTGATACAATTCCTACAGCAACTATTAAATGGAATTATCGATTAACTGATAGTATTATTAGACCTAAAGAAAGAGAATTAAGAACTTGGCTTCAAAAAGAAATGGAGTTAGATACACTTTTTATTAAAAGAGAACGATAAAAAAAGAGCATCCATTTGGGTGCTTTTTTTATGTAAACTATTTAAGGTTTGTAAATTTTTACTTCTACATTTTGATTGAATAAATATACCTTTTTAGAGTGCATTTCCATGCATTCATAACGTGTTCTTCGTTTATTACCTCTTTTGTAAATGGTATTTTTAAATACAAATAAATTACCAAAAGGAATATCAAAAATAAAATGTTTTCCAGAATCAGCAGAAAAACCTTTTAAAGCTAAAGATAAATTTACATCAGCATCTGTGCTTGCTTTTGGGTTTTTTAAATAGTTTGCTAAATAAGGTAATATTTCCTTCGGATAAATATCTGGATTGATAAATGGCAACATTAAATGCTGAAAAACAGTTTTCCATTCTATGCCATGAGGTTGCACACGTCCAAATTTCTGATGTGTTACATGATGTGCAATTTCATGAACTAAAGTCAATAAAAACTGATATTTGTTCAAGTTATTATTCACCGTAATTTGAAATCTACCGTTTGGTAATTTTCTAAAATCACCATGTTTTGTTGCTCTTTGATTCACAATAAACAAATCAAAAGAATGCTCATCAATTAAAAATTGAACAAACGGAATTGCTTTTGGTGGAATGTGTTTTTGGTATTCTAAACTCAAAATTTAAATTTGCTTACTACTTACGGTGTTGTTGTTGAAACTTGTAAAACTCTACCGTTATAAAATTTATTTCCTGTTAAAGAAAAATCAAAGATATAGTTTGCCATTTCTTCTGCAGAAAGCGGCGCTTTATAATCTGGAAAAGCTTCTTCTAACATTTCTGTTTGTACAGCTCCTAAAGCTAAAACATTAAAAGCAATTTGTTGTTCTTTGTATTCTTCGGCTAATAATTCTGATAAGGTAATAACGGCTCCTTTTGCTGATGAATATGCTGCTAAACCAGGAAATTTCATGCTTCCTTGAATACCGCCCATAGAACTTATAGTAACAACATGACTTCCTTTTTGTAAAAACGGAATTAAATTTTTAGTAATTTCTGCAACTCCAAAAACATTTACTTTATAGACTTCTAAAAAATCATCAGAAGTTAAATCTGTAAAAGGTTTGTTAATAAGTTTACCAGCATTATTGATTAAAATATCAACTTGTTTCCAGTTCTTTTGGATGAAATCGGTTACTTTTTTAACATCAGAATTATTAGAAATATCAACAGAAAGTAAAGAGATATTTTTATGATTTACAGTTTCTAAAGGTTTTGTATTTCTAGAAATAGCTAAAACTTGATGACCTTTTTTTGCAAACAATTTAGCTAGTTCAAAACCTATTCCTCTACTTGTTCCTGTAATAACAACGTTTTTCATTTAAATTAAAAATTTTGATGAAGCAATCTACTCAAATTTTCAAACATTTAAGAATTAAAATCAAACAAAAAGAAAAATAATTTTAGTTTTTATTACGCTTGTTATAATATAAATTATAGCCGCGCAAACTAACTATATTTTATGTAGTCAATTACTTTATTTATTGTTTTTTCTGATGTATTTCTTCTTTAATAATTTTTGCGCTTGTTCTACAGCCAAAGCAGGAATATTACTATAACTGCCATCTTTTTTATTTAGTTGATATGCATTTATAAAATTGAAGTAATATTTAATAGTATGTAAATTATTTTTAGCATTTATTAATGTTTGATAAGATGCTATTCTTACATCTTCTCTAAAATAATCATCAACATATTTTTTTAGCAATTCATCAGAAATAGAAATTTCTACGTCAATCTTTTGGTGAAATTCAATACTTCTTTTTCTTGAATTTTTTCTATCAAGAATATTATGAACGAGACCTTGTTTTACTGCAGTATAATCTTCTTGGGATGTTTTAGGATGTGCCATTAAAGAATTTCCTTTTTCATCTTTTGGATATAGCCAAAGTCCACTTAATTTCTTTTTTATCTTTCTTGGTAAACGAAATTTTTTCATTTTTGAGAAATTAAGAAGACCTTACGATTTTTTTAAATCCGTGAGGTCTATAGGTTACTCTTCAAAAGTAATATGTTGGTAAGCGCCAATATCAGGATTTGTAGTTCTGTCAACTCCTAAAATATCTACATTAAAAGTAGAGGTTTTTGCTTTGTTTATAGCATCAGAATCTAGCCCAATAATAAAATCTTCATTTTGAGAATTTCTGAAATTAGTATATCCATTTAAAATGATGTTCTGATAAAATGAGTTTGTAAAATCTAATTCGGTATTATCTTCAAACGAATTGCTTGTGTCATTAAACTGAATCATACAATTACTAATGTTGTAATTGAAGATTCCTCCGCCATCAACTTTATCAATTACAAATTCAATATTGTTATTTCCGTCAAAAATACAATTGGTAAAATTGGCAGCATGTAAATCTCTAGTTTCTATAATATCTTGTCCAGAATCATCTTGATACGTAAAAAAGTTATTAATTAAAACGGCTGGTAATTGACGAATTCCGTTGTTCCAAAAGTTGGCAAATGTGCTGTGTGTAAAATTGTAAGTTCCACCAATTGTGGCAGCAAAAGAAGCTTCACCAGCAGAACCAATAACTACATTATGTGCTTCAATATTGGTTTCTCTAGCTAAAATTCCGTAGGTAGAATGATTGTATATTTCGGTGTTTTGTAACTTTAAAGTTGGAGTAGAAGTAGCCCCAATACTATCAATTAAAATTCCAATAATTCCGTTTTTAATTTGTGCATGATAAATCTCATTGTCTTTACTTCCTGCTCGCATCCAAATTGTGCCCCATTGTCCGGGAGTTTGACTAAAACTATTTTCTAGTCTATCGCCTTCAAAAATTACTTTTTCAGCTAAAGTTCCGTTTACTTTTAAAGTAGCTTTATCGTCAATAATTAAACCAGAATTATCATGAAAATGGACTTTTGCACCAGCGTTAATCGTTAATGTTTTATTTGCGGCAACTGCAGCATAACCATAAATTACCGTTGGTTTTGTGTTTGTAAATGTAAGTTCTGTATCTGTTAAAAATCGTCCTTTTAGAGTTGTAGGTTCTCCATCAATAGTTAAACTATCAATTTTCATTGTTAATGCATCTCTACCCGGATAAATAAAATTAGCGTCTTGTACCAAAGTAACCAAATCTACATCTTGTTCATTTGTTCCGTTATCAAACAAAATTCTATCTGTGTATAAAGGATTTACTGTATTATTAACATCAATTGTAGTTTCTATAAAAACAAAAATGCTGTCTTTAGCTAAAATATCGATGTCGTTAAATTCTTTTCCGGGAATTCCATCAACATTTAATCTGTAGTTTGATGAGGTTCCGTTTTCTAAAGCAATTTTAGGAATCGTAATTGCATTTTTACCTTTGTTATAAACTTTTAAATTATAAGTAGCAGAACCAATATTTGTAAATACGGTATCTAAAAAAACAGTGTCTTTAGAAAATTCTAAACTTCCAAAACTTGGTATTGTAGAAAAATCTTTTCTGCAAGAACTCATAGATATTAAAGCAACACAAATAAGAAATGATAAAAAGTAACGCATATATTTATTTTCTGTCTTCTCGAAAGCAATCGAGAGGTTAGTATAAGTCTTGTAAACTTTTTTAAAGAATCTTCAACTAAATATTTTGTATAAAATAGAACTTAAAAATGAGTAGTTTATTATTTTTTAATCAACTCAATTTCAAAAAGTTTTCCCCAATGTTTACCGGTAACAAAAAGGCGATTGTTTTCTTTGTCAAAAGCAATTCCGTTTAAAACTTCATCTTCAGGAACTAAGGTTTGTGTTTTTTCCATTTCTGTTTTTAAATCAGATAAATTTGCAACACCTAAAACGGCTCCTGTTTTTACATCAATAATTACAATTGCATTTTGTTGATATTTGTTTGCATATATTTTTCCATCAATCAATTCTAATTCATTTAAATTATCCAGCGCATATTTGTTTGTATACACTTGTATAGCGTGTTTTTCTTTAAAAGTTGTTGGGTTTAAAAACCAAATTTTGTTAGTTCCGTCAGATTTTATCAATTCAGTTCCGTTATTAGTTAAACCCCAACCTTCTTTACTTTTATTAAATGCAAACTCTTTTTCTTGTTTAAACGTTGCTAAATCATACACAAAACCTTTTTTAGCTTGCCATGTTAACCAATAAATTTTATTGTTTAAAATTGTCATTCCTTCTCCAAAGTATTGTTTGTCTAAATTAATTTTTTGTAGCACTTTACCTGTAGAAATTTCTACTTTTCTTAAAGAAGATTCACCTCTTTGTCCTGTAGTTTCATATAAAAAACCATTGTGGTATTCTAAACCTTGCGTGTATGCTTTAGTGTCATGAGGAAAAGAGTTTATAATTTTAAACGTATAAATTGCTGGTGCTTTATCTGCTAAAACTTCAAACGAATTATTTGTCTTTTTAGTTTTACCAGGAAAAAATGCCAAAGTTGAAACAGCGTGTTTACCAACGCCAAAATCCGACGTATTAATAGTTACAGAATTTCCATCCGCAGAAATTTCTACACCATCAACAAAAAACTGAACATTATCTACAGGTTTGTCATTTTTTTCTTTAAGTGTAATAGTAATAGAACTATTTAGTGTCGTTTTTTTAACAACATCTAAGGTAAATTTATAATCATCATTACAAGAAGTAACTAACAAGAAGGTTAAAAAGGAAATTAGTACAGCAAGCTTTTTCATTATTAAAGTATTATATTTTTAGTTTAAATATTTAAAAATCAGTGATATTATCTAATTTTAATTACAAAGTTAATCCGTTTTTTACGTAAAGTATTTAAAAGACCAAATAAAAACATTTTTTTATTTGTAAATTAAAAAATAAGGTTAAATTTGCAACCTCAAAATGGTTAATTATTAACTGTTTAGAGAATCGCGTAAAACTTTACCAACTTTTCGCATACAAACATAACATTAAAGTATTAAAATATAAAACAATGAAGAAAGGAATTCATCCAGAAAATTATAGAATGGTAGCTTTTAAAGACATGTCTAACGATGATGTTTTTTTAACACGTTCTACTGTAGACACTAAAGAAACTTTAGATGTTGACGGTGTAGAGTATCCTTTAGTAAAATTAGAGATTTCTAGAACTTCTCACCCATTTTACACTGGTAAATCTAAACTTATTGATGCTGCAGGACGTATTGATAAATTTAAAAACAAATACGCAAAATTCAAAAAGTAATCTTTTTAGAATTTTAAAATATATAAACTTCAACATTTATTTGTTGAAGTTTTTTTTGTGCTTCATTTTTACGTTAATATTACAAGGCATTTTTGCTAAGGTAATTTATATAATTCGAGTTCTAGTTATAAGTTGGGCGTTACCTTGCAGGTCGGGCTTTCCATTATATCTTTTTGTAAAAAACAAAAAGGATGTCATTGCAATCCCTAACGCAAACTATTTGTAAGGCTAGTACAAAATCTCGTACTAATTGAGTATTTTTAAAGTCTTTTTAAATAACTATTTTATAATGAGAAATACCATACTTTCTATTTTTATAGGAATCACTATTTTATCTGGAGTTTTAGTTTACTTCATTCCGCAAACAGGAACTATTATATTATTATCAATAGCATGTTTTTTAACAGTTATTGCCATTTACGATAGTTTACAAACCAAACATTCCTTATTAAGAGCTTTTCCGGTAATTGCTCGTTTACGTTGGTTTTTTGAAGACGAAAGAGATAAAATTCAACAATATTTTATTGAAGATAATTTAAACGGAACGCCCATAAACAGAGAAAAAAGAAGTATTGTTTATCAGCGATCTAAGTTATCTAAAGAAACAGTTCCGTTTGGTACGCAACATAATGTATATGCTAAAGGCTATGAATTTGTAAAACATTCTTTATTTCCTAAAGATCATCATTATATTAAAGGTGAAAGAGTTGTTTTTGGTTCTGATAAATGTACTCAAAAATACGATGCTTCAATTATTAATATTTCTGCAATGTCTTTTGGTTCGTTAAGTAAAAATGCAATTATGGCATTAAATCAAGGAGCAAAAATGGGCAAATTTGCGCATAATACTGGTGAAGGCGGAATTTCTCCATATCATTTACAAGGCGGAGATGTTATTTTTCAAGTAGGAACCGGATATTTTGGTGCTGGTAAACACGATATTAATGGCAAACGTATTTTTGATGACGCAATTTTTAAAGCAAATGCCATTCGTCCTGAAGTTAAAATGATAGAAATTAAATTTTCTCAAGGTGCAAAACCTGGTCACGGAGGAATTTTACCTGCAGTAAAAAACACTCCAGAAATTGCAGAAATTAGAGCAGTTGTATCAGGTACGCAAGTAGATTCGCCACCAAGTCATTCTGCTTTTTCTAATTATGAAGAAATGATTCTCTTTATTCAAAAAGTAAGAGATTTATCTGAAGGAAAACCTGTAGGAATTAAATTTTGTGTTGGAGATAATGACGAAATAGAAGCAATGATTAAAGCTTTTGCTGATGCCAATAATTATCCAGATTTTATTTCTGTAGATGGAGGAGAAGGTGGTACTGGTGCTGCACCAATGGAATTTACAAATTATATTGGTACACCGTTAGTTGAAGGTTTGGTTTTTGTAAATAAATTATTAGTAAAATATAAGTTAAAAAATCAAGTTAAAATTATTGCAAGTGGTAAAGCAATTGATGCATTTGATATTGTTAAAATTTTAGCTTTAGGCGCAGATGCTATTGGAATGGCAAGAAGTTTTATGCTAAGTTTAGGTTGTATACAAGCCAGAGAATGTAATTTAGATTCGTGCCCAGTAGGTGTTGCAACACAAGATGAAGATTTAGTAAAAGCTTTGGTGGTAGAAAAGAAAAATCTGCGTGTAAAAAACTATCATAACGAAACCATTAAATCTGTAAAAGAAGTTGTTGCTTCAATGGGCGTTGATTCTATAGCAGACTTAAAACCAAATCAGGTTTTTAGACGTAGAAAAGACGAAGAAATTGTTAGTTTAGAAAACATTTATTATAAAAAGTAAACAAGTATATTTATATGAATTTTTTTGATATTGTTATTATTGGTGGAGGTCCTATAGGAATTGCTTGCGGATTAGAAGCTCAAAAAAAGGGCTTAAGTTATGTGATTTTAGAAAAAGGACCTATTGTAAATTCGTTGTATAATTATCCGGTGAATATGCAGTTTTTCTCATCTTCAGAAAAGTTAGAAATAGATGAAATTCCGTTTATCAGTAAAGAAGCAAAACCAAGAAGAAGTGAAGCTTTAGAATATTACAGAAGAATTGCAACTTCAAATAAATTAAATATAAAGCTGTTTGAAAAAGTAACATCAGTAGCTAAAATAGAAAATGAGTTTACAGTTATTTCTGATAAAAATTCCTACAAATCTAAGAATATAGTCATTGCAACAGGTTTTTATGATATTCCGAATCTGTTACAAGTTCCAGGAGAAGATTTACCAAAAGTTTCTCATTATTATAATGACCCGCATTTTTATGCGGGACAAAAATTAGCCGTTATTGGCGCAAGTAATTCGTCTGTAGATGCAGCTTTAGAGTGTTATAGAAAAGGAGCAGAGGTTACTTTAATTATTAGAGGAACAGAAGTTGGGCAACGTGTTAAATATTGGGTAAGACCAGATATTATCAACAGAATTGAAGAAGGAAGTATTAAAGTATTTTATAATGCTACTGTTAAAGAAATATCCGAAGAAAACATTACAATAAACACAGAAAACGGAATAGAAAAAATACAAAATGATTTTGTTTTAGCTTTAACAGGTTACAAACCAAATTTTACTTTTTTAAATCAAATTGGTGTTGAATTGTCTAAAGATGAAAAGAAAATTCCTTCTTATAGTTGTGAAACTATGGAAACCAATATAAAAGGGGTGTATTTAGCAGGCGTTATTTGTGGAGGTATGGAAACGCACAAATGGTTTATAGAAAACTCTAGAATTCATGCAAAAATGATTGTTCATGATATTCTGAATAAAAAATAGATTTTCTTCTTTTCTATTGTCTTAAGGATACTTAAGATAAATGTAATTTAGTCAACAAAATTGAAATATATAGATGAAAATTTCATTGATATTTATATTGAATTTAATCAAAACTATATTTTTAGGAAGTAATAAGTTAAAATAGTATGTATGCGACTATCTATTTAAATCACTTTTATGAGTATTTTGAAAAAATCGCTTCTTTAAAACCAGAAATGAAGTCTAGTTTTAAAGAAGCGATTTTAGTTTTAATTACAAAAAATAACAAAAACCAAAGAGAAGATCCGAAGAACTTAAATTAAAGCTAAAAGAATTGTTCTTACTTTGAGTTACATTATCTGTTTTATAAGTATTTGTATTATAACCTAGAGCTCCAATATTTGCATTAAGGGCAAGTTTTTTGGTTACAAAATAAACAAAACCAGGTCTTACTCCAATAAATAATGAATTGCTTTCTATATCAGTAGAATTATTATAGTTTTCTTCTATGTTATAATTAGAAAAAGCAACTTCACCTTGCAGAAAAAAACTAAAGATATCGTTAACTGGAAGGTACTTTTTTACGTAAGGAGCTATTTTATAAGAATTGGTTTTGTTTTCATAGTCTCCAGATGCATTTTTACTAGTACTAAACCCAAGCCCAAGACCAAGTTCTAAATTGTTTTTTGTAAAAACATATCCTGTTTTTGCTGTTATACCAAAGCCTGTATAATCTGTGTCTGATATTGATGGATCCGTATAATCATTTCCTCCGCTAGAAAAATTAAGATCTCCACCAAAAACCCAAGTTCCTTTTTTAATGTTTTGTTTTTCTTTTTTTTCTTGTCCTACAGTAATTGCACTAACAATTAATAAGGCTACTAGTATTAATTTTTTCATGTAATGGTTTTAAAGTTAGTTTTGTTTAAACACAATTAGTATTCCAAGTCTTTCCTTTGTATGTTAAGTTTGTGTATCTAATAATTTAAATAAATGGTTTAGAGTATTAAGAAAAATTAATTATGAATTAAATAAGGTTTTAAAATAAAAAAAACCTTAATAATTAAATATTAAGGTTTAAATCATTCATCTTTATTGATGCATAAACTAGTAATTGTTTTGGTTTTACCTAAAACAATTTTTTATAATAATCATCAGCCATTCTTTGGGTTGTAAACTCAGGAATAACATCATCCATCGCTTTAAACACTATTTTTTGCCAGTTTTTAGGAGCGTCGTAATACGTTGGTAACACCTTGTTTTCTAAAATATTGTATAAATTATCGGTGTCTAATTTATCTTGTTCGTAGGTAGGCAATTTATAATCTAAAGCAGGCAATACGAAACAGTTTTCTTCGTCTTTTTTAAATTCAGGAATCCAACCGTCATCCGTAGAAACATTTACAGAACCATTCATGGCAGCAGTCATACCACTAGTTCCAGAAGCTTCACGTGTAATTCTAGGTGTGTTTAACCAAACATCAGAACCACATTTTAATTTTCTAGACAAGTCTATTTCATAACCAATAAGAACGGCAAGATTTGCTTCTTGTTTAGATTGATGTACTAAATGGTTAAAAGTATCTATAGCACCATAATCAAACGGATAAGGTTTACCAGCCCAAATAATTTGTACGGGATATTTTTCGTTATGGATTAATTCTTTAAAACGATTGTAATCATGTAAAAGTAAATCGGCTCTTTTATAACCAGCAAAACGTCTAGCCCAAACAATCGTTAACACATTTGGATCAAATTGTTTACCAGTTTGTTTATAAACTTCATCAAAAAGTTCTTTTTTTAATTGTGTTTTTTTGTTTTTGTAAACAACAGCATCTCTTTTTTTCCAAGATTCTTTGATGACATTATCTTGCCAAAATTTCTGATTTTGAGCGTTCGTAATCGGAATAATTTCGCAAATACCATCATAATCTTTCCACATATCATTTGCTACGATTGCGTGCAATTTAGAAACTCCGTTTGCTTTTCTAGCCATTCGTAAAGCAGAAATGGTATAATTAATCATGCCTCCATTTACCATTTCTTTGTGTAATTCTTCTTCAGAAAGCGTTCTTCCAAAGAAACCACATCTGTTTAAATGACGTGCATCTCGTTCTTCATTTCCTGCTTTTTCTGGTGTATGAGTTGTAAATACCATTTGATCTTTTGTTACACCTTTATCTCTTAAATAATAAAATGCAGGTAATGCATGACCTTCATTTAAGTGATACGTTTCAGCGCCACCTAAAGCTTCAACGACTTTTGCGCCCGCAATGCCTAAAACAATACTTTGCGATACTCTAGTTACCGGATTTTGATCGTATAAATGATTGGTAATTGTTCTTGATAAATGATCATTTCCATCAACATCTGTGCTTAAAAAATACATTGGCACAGTCCCAAAAACTTCTGGTTTTAAAACATACGCTCTTACTTTTACATTTGGGTTGTCATGAAGTTTAATAGTTACTTCTATACCTGTATATTCTAAAAAATCGAAGTGTTTTTCATTAAATTCAGTTTTTAATGTTTGGTCTTCATTTCTAGCTTGGTCGTAGTATCCATATTTCCAAAGCATACCAATACCAATCATATTTTGTTTTAGTTCAAATCCAGAACGCATGTGAGAACCTGCTAAAAAACCGAGTCCTCCAGAGTAAATATTAAAAGCCTGATCAATACCAAATTCCATACTAAAATATGCAACTTTCTTTTTGTATTTTGCTGCCGGTTTGTATGGGTGATGCCATTTACTATATATGTGTTCCATAAAATAATCTTTTTTGATTTTAAGTATTAAAAGTAAGGAAAATACACAGTTTATTTTGTTTTAGTAAGTTAAATTTAGGTAATTTAAGTTAATTTATAATGTGTTTAAATTTTTATGATATTAATCATTTTAAGTAGAAGTGGATTTTAAAGGTTTTCTTTATTCTAATTCTGTAAAAACCATCTCAAGCAACGTTTTTGTTGCAATTATTCCTTCGGGTTCAGAAAGAGAGTTCCCTTCATATTCAATACCTATATATCCTTTATATCCTGAGTTTTTTACGATTTTCATCATTCTAAGAAAATCAATTTTTGTTTCATTTCCTTTTTTGTCAAAATCGTAGGATTTTGCACTAATGCCTTTTGCAAAGGGAGTTAGTTCACTAATACCTTTATACCTGTCATATTCAGAAAGACAATTTTTATCAGAATCACGCTTCAAGCAGAAATTGCCGAAATCGGGAAGAGTTCCTACATTTTTTTTGTCAACTTGTTTTATAATACTTGCAAGCCATTTGCCGTTAGAGGAATTCCCTCCGTGGTTTTCTACAATTATATTAATATCTTTTTCTGATGCATATTTACTTAGTTTATTAAGACCATCAATAGCATTTAGAGCTACTTCATCTGCGTTACCTTTACCGGTTGCATTTACACGAATAGAATGAGCTCCTAAATATTTAGCAATATCTATCCATGCATAATGGTTTTCTACTGTTTTTATTCGCTCCTTCACATTTGGATTTCTAAGATTTCCTAAACGATCACACATAATTATGCCAACGCTTACTTTATTCTCATCACATCTTTGCTTAAAAGTTTTCCAATAGGTTTTGTCATTTACTTTTTTTAGATAAAAGCTATTTACAAGTTCAATAGAATAAATGCCATATGAGGCTGCTATTTTAGGAAAATCCATTGGATCTAAGCTACCGTCTTTAAAAGCTCTATGTAAAGACCATTGGGCAAGTGATATTTTAAAATCTGAAGTAGATTTTGCTTTGATGGTTAATTTTTGGTCAGTTATTTTTGATGATTTTGGTTTAGAATTACAAGAAAGTAATAAAAAATTAACAAATAAAAGGAGTATAAATTGTACAAATGAAGGTATAGGTTTGCTTATCATCGTTTTTTAATTAAGATTTTTAATTTTTATTTCTCTAAATTCAATTCCTTGACCTTCTGCTTGTAAAGCGATAAAACCTTCCTTTAGAGGTTTGCCGTCAATTTTTACATGCTTATCATAGCCTTTTACTATTTTACCGCCAATTTGTGGCTTAGTATATTCTAATACCTTATGGTTTTCGACAATATGTTGAATTAACGAGTCTTTATAAACAATTACTTCTCCAGATATCCATTGATTCCATTTATAGGTTTTAGAGCTTGAAGATATACAGTGTTTTGGCTCCATTTCTCCTTTAAAAAACACTTCTGTTCCTGGAGAGCACATATTACCTGTAGGTCTAGATTCTTTTTCTTTTCTCTCAGCTAAAATTTGGTATTCAATAGAAATTGGCCAGTTCTGATCTTTTAATATACTATTTGGATTTTGAGAATGAATCATTATACCACTATTTCTATAAGTGTTGTGTGGAGCATCTTCCATCCATTGATCTGTAAATCTATATTCAAATTTTAAGTGGTAAGAAGAAAAAGGTTTTTCATAATAAAGGTGTCCAAAGCGTTCATTAAATTCAGAATACTCATTGTAATTAATCTGTATTGCACCATTTACGACTCTAAAGGTGTTTGCAAAATTATCGCCTAGTTTATGATGGTTAATTTTGGTAACCCAGCCATTTAAATCTTTACCATTAAAAAGATAAACCCACTTATTATTTTTTTTGGCAGTGTTAGAGGTACATGAGTTTAACGAAATTATTGTAATTAGTGATAGAATTATTTTTAGTTTAAGCATATCTTGTATTTCGATTATAATGTTGATTATTGACGAAGTTATTTTAAATATTTTGCTTTAATGTTAACAAGGATATATAAAAGGTGGCTGAGAGTTTATTTTATGCTATGAAACTATAATTGTATAACTAAATTTTTACAAAAAAGAATCACTTTCTTTTAAGTTAAACTTTTGTTTATTCTTAAAAGAAAGTGATACAAATATTGTTTAAATAAAACTTAAAGAAGTTTACTAGTTTTTTTTATCCAAGGTTTTCCTGTTTTTAGTATTTCTCGTCCGGCAACGTCATTTATTACAATTGATGCCATCATATACCAAGCACTAAAAGCACAAATAATTAATACGATTGCTGCCAAAGTTGTTACCTCTGGAAAACCGAAATGTGCTAAATCCAATAAGATAAAACCTAATGCTAATGTGGTAAAAGTTATTGACATAGCAGCGTGTATAAAAAGTGAACCTATCCAAAAAATAAGCGTTAAAAGGGTAAAACCTACTAAGTAAAAACCGACGTCTGTTGTGCTTGATGTATAAACTTTAAAATAATTTAAGAGCCAAATAATGCCTAAACCAATCCAAAAAGCACCGTAAGTAGAAAAGGCAGCAAAACCAAAATTGTTTCCTGTTTTTTGTTCCATAAAACCAGCAATTAATTGTGCTAAACCGCCAAATATAAACGCCATTGCCACAATTGGTCCTAAGCCACACCAGCCTAAATTATGAAATTGTAAAAGTAAAGTTGTTAGTCCAAAGCCCGATAAACCTACTACTGCAGGATTACCTAATTTAATAGTACTCATAGTTTTATATTTAGTTGGTTAGTTATTATTGCTGTCTAATATAAGATTTTTATTAGTTTCTAAGTGCTTCTTTTTTAAAAGAATAGCGTATATTTATTTTAGAGAGTTCTCATATAAAAAAGATGGTTTTTAAAGCTTTTTTAATCGAATTGCATTTTCTAATTCTTTTGCTACTATTTTTTCGAGTTCATTTTGTTGAAATTCAAACCATGATTCTCTAAAAGTTGAAGCATCAATATGATGTTTAAATCGTTGAAATGATTTTTTCTTTTGGATGACATTTTTTAGAATTTGTTTCAATTCGATTTCTGGTAATTGATCTATAAAAAGTTCCATGAGTTTATAGGATTGAAAGCTTTCTAAAACTTCTATTTTTATGAAATCGGCTTTATGTTTCGCTATCTTTTCTAAATCGTCTTTAAAAATTTCTTGAAATTCTTCTTCATCAAATCCGATAGATGCGTTCGGGATTGTTACCAATTCTTCTGTTTTATAATTGTAATAAGAATCTTCTCCACAAGTAAGGTTTTGAGCAATCTCTTTTATGATTTTTGAGTTATGCATTTTGGAGTTTTGTTTTAGATTTAAGGTATTGGTGTTTAGGTTTTATTTAGAATAGTAGTATTTATTACTTTTTTATCAATGATTTGAATAATTTTACTCTGTTTGTATGTTTTCAACACCAAACCATTCAGTTATTTTATTCATTGCTGAATCTCCCATTTGAGAAAGAGCTAAAACGACTAAATTCTCTTTAGCTCTTGAACAAGAAACATAAAAAAGATTTTTAGTTCTTAATTTTCTGTCTTCTTTATCATCAGTGTCATTAAAGAATTTTTCAAAATTATATTTAGCAATCCAACTGGTATCATCAATTACAACTAAAACATTTCTATATTCTTCTCCTTTTGTTCCGTGTTTAGTTGAATACGAAGTTTGTTCTTGAATATGCTTAAAAGCACAAATTATCTCATTATAATTTATAAGCATAAATGAATCATAAAATACTTTATTTTTAGTTGCTCTCTTCTTTTCATCTTCATCAGTAATAGTAGTAATGTCGATATTTAGCTTTTCTATGAATTTTTGTAATTTTCTAGAAGGAAGCGACAATTTGTTTTCTTGGCAAAAATCAAAAACATCTTGAACTGTTCCAGTCTTTCTTAAAGTAATTAATTCTTTTAATTTACTTTCTATTTCTTTTTTATCAGAATGATTAGTCAGAGAACTAAAACTTCCTTGTTGTTTTAAATATTTTATAACTCTATTGTAATTTTTGTCTTCCCAAAAAGAAACTAAATGTTCAATTCCTGTTTCACGTTCTTTAGAAGTTTTTTTATCAATAGAACCCATAAAGTATGATGAAAATATATTTTCTCTTTTTAATAAAGCTTCTTTAGCACCTAAGGTGTATCTTTTAGTATAAATCTTATAAAGATTTAAGAAACCTGCTCTTTCTGCAACTTTGCTATTTGCAATTATTAAAATTTTGTCGTCTCCTAATTCTGAGAAATCCCAACCATTTTTTTCTAAACTTGACACCACACTATTGTAGTCTGAATCTTTTTTAGGTGCAATTCTTTCTTTATAATCTGCTACTTTTTCTTTTAGTTGCTTAGGAGCGTTTATACAATTAATAAATTGTACACTTCCTTTAAGACTCTCTTTACTTTCCGGTATTTTTTGTATTATGTTATCTCGTATGTTATTTAAAAGATTGACCACATTTTCAGAAGAACGATAATTATCATCTTTTGTTACGAGTTCAAGTTTGTTTGAATCAATATAAGTTTGCAATGAGCCAACACCTTCATCATAGATTTTTTGATAAGAATCTCCGTAGAAACCTATTAATAGTTTTGTTTTATTTCTTTCTAGTAGATAATTTACAATAGCATCAACTGTTTCACTTGCTGTGTCTTGATATTCGTCTATAAAAATATAAGGATACTTCTGACCTAGGATTTGAGTTAGAGTAGAATAATTTTTAAACATTTGTAACGACAAAGTTATTACATCATCGTGATGGATACTTCCTTGTTCAAAATCTCTATAACCACTGTCATCATATTTCACATCTGTTTTAATCCTGTCTTTTAATCCAGTTTTATATTTTTCAGGTTTTTTACTATTAGCAATCATAAACTCGTTTAAAACATCTAATTCAGTAATTAGTTGTTTGTTGAATCTTTTAATGCAATCCCATAAAAATTCGTGAATGGTAGAAACAATGACTAAAGGATTATTTTCAAGCCTTTCAATAATTTCATTTTTTGCAACATTAGTATAAGTAATACAAACAATTTTTTGATTGTTTAATTTGATGCTTTCTCCCTTAGTTGCTAAAACGTGATTTATGGTTTGAATTAATGTATATGTTTTTCCTGAACCTGCACCAGCTTCAAGTACATAGCTTTTATTTTCTATTATATGTTTTTTTATTTGTTCAATAGCTACCATCCTAATCTTTTTTAGCTAACCAAATCAAACCTTCATTTATATATTCTGGAACTTTCCATTCTCCATATTCCTTTTCGTTAAAAGACATAATATCGAATGTAAACTCTGTTTTTTGCTTAGAACTAAATTTATCTGGTATTTTTTTAGATAAATCAATGTTTTTATTTCTTAGATAAGCAAACTCATCCTTTATGTTTTTTTCTTTTTCAATTGGGTGTCCAGTTAAAAAAAACTCTTTATTAGTGTTTATAAAAGCATCTTCAAAACTCCTTGCGTTAAAGCCATTTTCCTTTGTTTGATATGCCACACGAATGTTTTCTTGTATTTTGTATTCAGTTTTGCAACTAGTTAACTCTGATATTAATTCTTTTTGTGGTAGCCACCTTATCAAAGTATAATTTTTTGTGTATTCGCCTTGTTCAACTGGACATTTGCCATCCTTTTTATTACTTGAATCAATATCTGTAATGATTAAAGTTCGAACATTTATAAACTCTAACATTTCACGGAAAGAATGTGCGTAAGCTCCACCAACTTCAAGTATAGAGACGTATTCGTTACACAATGATTCTGCAGATTTTTTAATCATCTGAGGTAAAAGCATACGTTCAGTTGTACCTTCAACTAATATAACTTTATCAGCAAAAAATAAATCCGATTTATGAAGTGTTAAATACTGCCTTAAGAATCTAAAAGTTCGTTTATCATCTTTAATTTTTAAATTATTAAAATCTTGATTTGTTATTTTATATCCTCCAGATTCAGTTTCTAATCTATTAAAATATCTAATTCTATTGAATCCTAATTCTGTTTCAATCCCTGATTCTGAAAGTATATGCGAAGAATGTGTTGTGATAATTACCTGTATTTGTATTCCAGTATCATTCTTAGCATCTTTTAAAACTTCTGAAACTTGACTGATAAATACTTGTTGCATTTGCGGATGCATATGGGCTTCAGGCTCTTCAATAAGTATAACAAGGAAATTTGAGAATTTCTCTTCTTTGGAGTTTTTAAACTTCTCAATAAAACTTTCTAACTCTAATATCATATATATTAGATTACTATAACCAAGTCCATTATAACTTTCTGGTAAGTTAACTTCATTTTGTAAATAAAGATATTGTATATTATTTTTAATGACTTTTTCAGAATCAAATTTTGAATCGATTGTTATAGTAGGAATTGAAATTCGAGTTTTAGCTCCAAATCTGCCTAATTTCGACATTATACTTTCTAATACCTTTTCATATTTGATTTTTAACTCTCCTGAAACTGTTTTTAATTTATCCTCTAAATCTTTAACATCCTGATTACTGGTTTTGTCTCTTTGTTTGTAATAATTAGAAAAACCAAGTGATAAAGCATTGTTAGAATCACCATTTATATCATCTAAAATTCGCATTGCTTTTATATTTTCAAAAAGCATTACTTTCTGAATTTTAGTTTTAAAACTGTCTTCAATTTTTCTTTTATAGTCAGATTCTTTATCAATTGCATAACAAACAGTATCGTATAAAAACTTGATGTTCTGCTGAAGGTATTTTATTATATCAATGCTTTTATCTTCTCTGTTTTCAAATGAATGAAAGACTTTTAAAGTGTTTTTTGGTTCAAAAGAAATACAAATTGTAGCATCATTTCTCGAATCTTCTAAGTCTGTTATAAATTCACTAAGTTCTACAAGAGATTCATTATTATCTTTATTGTATTCAATTTCAAAATTGATTTTGATTTTAGGAATTTCAGCTAATAGTTGTTTTTCAAGTTCTTCTTGGTTTTCTTCTGTGATTCCTTCTTTTTTAGATTCTAAATATTTATTGAAAGAGGATTTAAACACGGCATAAGTACTCTGAGAAAAGTCCTCAAAAATAAATTTCCCATCTGTAGAAGTAGCTAACTTTATTGCTTCAAAAAAAGAGGTTTTTCCTGTGTTATTTTTCCCGACTATTAGTGTTATGTCGTCTTCTAAGGTACAAATTATTTTTTCTAATAGGCGGAAATTTGTAACCTCAATTTTTTTAATTTTCATTTTATTATTATTAAGAACTAGGTTGTATAATTTTATATGATTTAAATATATTTACATCGAAAATTTAGTATAGAAGTCATCTGTCAAGTTCAATATAAAGAGCAAGTTACCACTTTCCCATCATAAAATCAATAAAGAAAAACCCCTTTATTCAGGTTTTACAAAAAGCTTTCAAGCAGTTGCTAAAAACCTTATAAGCAATCTTGTAAAAGCTTATAAGGTTTTAGTTAAAAGCTGCTGAGGTTTTGTTACATTGCTTGTAAGGTATTGTGCAAAAGTTGTAGTATATTTTATAATTTATTGTACAATAAATTTTTAAAAATTGTAGATTAAATTATAAAAAGTTGTAGGATTTTTAGTGCTTAACTCAAAAATGCTTTTTTCTTTGGTAGAAAAGTAGTTTTATAAAGGTACAAAAAAAAGAATAACATACAACGAGAAAATGAAATTAAATAATAAAAAAAATCACTCTTTAAAAGTCCTTAGGTAACTTAATAGACGTCTTTAATTTTAAAATCAGCTATTTAATAATTCCAAGAAAAATAAAAACATAATACAATCCTGTTAGTATAAAAACAACGGCTGCAATGGTTCGCATTACTTTTTCAATTTTTGTAATGCGGTTATAAAAAACACCAACTTTTCCTGCTGTGAAGGCTAATAAATAGGTGAAAAGTAATACAAGTAAACCTGTTCCGAAAGCGAAGACGATTGGTAAATACAATCCGTCTGCAGAAGCAATTGTCATCGGAATTAACATGCCAAAAAATAAGGCGCCACTATATGGGCAAAACGCGAGCGCAAAAACGATACCGATCAGAAAAGAACCTAAAAGACCTTTGCCTTTAAATTTTTCTGATAATTTTTCTTGAAAATTTAATTTTCCCAAAAAATTAAGTTTGATTACGTTTAGCATAATCAAACCAATGATGATTAATAAAGGCCCTAAAAATTTTTCTCCATTCTGATTAAAAAATCTAGCAATATGGAACTTACTTGCGCCAAAATATAATATCAGGCCAATTGTTGTATAACTAAATCCTCTTCCTAAAGAGTATAATAATCCGCTTAATAACACTTTTCGTTTGCTCGAAATATTTTTAGAAATAAACGCAGTTGCGGTAATATTTGTTGCTAAAGGACATGGACTAATGGCAGTCATTAATCCGAGTATAAATGCCGATAAAATAGGAATGTTATAATTCTCTAAAAGTGATTGTAAAAAATCCATTTAGAGAGCTTTTAATTCCATGTCTATTTTAGATTTTAATTCTTTAGAAAAGGCTTCTTGATCGTTTCCCTCCATAAAAGCAAACTCAGTTAGATTTATTTGCGTTTCCTTTCCGTTTTTAATCACATTTAAAATTAAAGAAGTACCAGAAGCTTCAAATTTTTCGGCAATTTTTTCGTTCTTTTTTTCATCAACATTAATCACCTGAAAAGTAATTTTATTGTTTTTTAATTCATCAGCAAAAAAGGTGTTTAACGTATATTTTGTATTGGCTTCAATAGCATTACAAGTCATACATCTGTGTGTAGAATGGAAATCGAAAACTTCTATTTTAGAAACTGATTCATCTACAGATGCTGTTTTATTTTTAGGTTGATTATTACAAGAATTTAGTACTAAACTAATTACTAAAACGGTAAGAAATTTGAATTTTTTCATTTTTATAGATTTAAAATTTATAATAGTAAGTTGAATAAATAGCCAGAAATAATAATGCAAAGTGTAACAACACCAAAAAAGATAGCAATTAGTTTTAAAGTCATTACTTTCTTTAATAACATTGCTTCTGGTAATGACAAACCTACAACGCCCATCATAAAAGCAATTGCGGTTCCTAACGGAATTCCTTTTGCAACTAACACTTGAACAACAGGTAATATTCCTGATGCATTAGAGTACATTGGCACCGCTAAAATAGTTGCAATTGGCACAGCAAATAGATTGTCTTTGTCCATATATTGTTCAAAAAAACCTTCAGGAATATAGCCATGCATCAATCCGCCAATGGCGATACCAATAAGTACATACGGAATAATTCCTTTTAAAATTTTTAGAACTTCATCCCAAATAATTGGTAAGCGTTGTTTTAAGGTTTGTTTCTCTGCAATAAAAGTATCTTGATCTTTTTGTGCATTTGCTAAAACTTCTTTTACCCAAGGAGTTAAATAGCGTTCTAGTTTTAATTTTTGAAGAATTACACCAGAAATTGTTCCTAGTAAAATACCACTAATTACATAAATAATAGTTGTTTGAAGTCCGAATAAGCCAACAAAAAGTCCGATTGCAACTTCATTAACTAACGGAGAAGTAATTAAAAATGCAAACGTAACTCCTAATGGAATTCCACCTCTCACAAAACCAATAAATAGAGGAACAGAAGAACAAGAACAAAAAGGTGTAACAACACCAAAAAGACTTGCCATTAAATATTCTAAACCGTATAATTTATTTCTTGATAAATAATTTTTGACTTTATCTATTGGGAAATAGCTATTGACGATTCCCATAAAAAAGATAATAACAAAAAGTAAAATTAAAATCTTTGTGGTGTCGTAAATAAAGAAGTTGAGCGCTTCTGCCAAGTGTTGCCCTTTGGTTAAGTTCAAAATATCATAAACAAACCAATCTGCTATATTTTGTATCCAATCAAACATTTTCAAATTGATTAATTGTGCCCGAAATAGCACAAGATAATTTTATGGTATTATAGATTGTTCCAAACTTTTCAATATTCTTTTTTAATAAATCTATATTTAATTTTTTATCGTTGCTGTAGATTTTTAAATCGTAAAAAATGTTATCCATTCTTGGCGGATTTTCTAATCGCGTAGCATTCACTTCAAGTGTAGTTTTTGAATATGTGAATTTCATCATAATTGAAAAACGTTCTACATTTTTTAACATACAAGCTGCAAATGAGCCAAGAAATAATTCAGCCGGATTTGGTAAAACCTCGGCAGTTTTTGAAGTTGTGCCAAAATTGATGTTCGATTCTTTTATATGAATAACAGCATCTTTATTTGAGATAGAAGACGCTTTGATCTGATAATTCATAACACTATAATTTAGTTTAAGAGCGCCAATACCTCTTCTTTTGATGGTATTCTGCCTTTTATGGTAATTACATCATCAATTACTAAAGCAGGAGTGCTCATTACGTTAAATTTCATAATTTCCATAATATCTTCTACTTTTTCAATAGTTGCATCAATGTTATTTTCTGATACTACATCTTTAACAACTGCTGTCATAGATTGACATTTTGGGCAACCTGTACCTAATACTTTAATTACTTTACTCATAATTTTAAAATTTGTTTATCGTAAATAAGCGATATGATTATTAAAAAAAATATCAATCAAAAAACTGCTGAAATAACGATTTTGCAATGCTCCAGTTTTCTTTATTGATACAATATTTTATTTTGGGTGGTTTTAATTCTCCTTGAATTAAACCCGCATTTTTTAACTCTTTTAGATGTTGAGAAATTGTAGATTGTGCCAACGGAAAAACTTCTACCAAATCACCAGTAAAACAACAAGATTGATTTTCTAGATGTTTTAAAATAGCAATGCGTGTTGGGTGCGCTAGAGCTTTTGCGTATTTAGCTAAAGCTTCTGTATTTTCTTTGTATGTTATAGGTTCTAAATTTCTTTTCATATTGTCTATCGCAAATTTACGATACATTTATTAGATACAATGTGATAATTATCAGATTTTTTTTATTTTGTTAGAATTTATTTTTATTAAAGGAAACCGATTATCATCATTAAATTATTTTAACGCCCATTTTTATAGCTATAATTATCAAAATAATAGCAAGAATTTTTTTTACGGTTTTAGGATTTAATTTTTTTTGCATTATTGATGTACCAATTGTTGCGCCTAAAATTCCGGCGATAGCGGTTATTGCTATTAATTTCCAATCAACAGAGCCGATAGACCAATAGGTTAAAAAACCAGACAAAGAAGAAAAAGGAACAACAAAAGCCGTTAATGTTGTAATTTTTTTAGGATTAAAACCCATTACTAATAAAAGTGGAGAAATAATTCCGCCTCCACCAATACCAAGAATTCCAGATAATAAACCTGCAAAAGCACCAATGAGGGCGAGTGGAAAATAAGGGATATCTTCTCTAAAAATAGTTTCATCCTTTTTTTTGAAAAACAGAAACATACAACTAGAGAAAAGTAAGAAACCTACAAACATAATTAATACAATTCTCGACGGAATGTATTGAGATAAATAAGCTCCTACACTCGCAAAAATAAAAGAAAAGATAATTAGAGGAATACCTAATTTAAAATCTAGGCGGTTGTTTTTGATATTGTTAGCACTTGCTCCTGCTAAACTTATGGTATTATAAAATAACCCCACAGGTTTTGCTACCGAAATGGGAATTCCAAAAGCATCCATAATCGGGATTAATATAATGGCAGCACCAACGCCTCCTAAAGAGAAAATAAATGCGGCAAGAAATGAAATTATAGCTAAATAAAAATCCATAAAGACTTACAATTTATTTTTTTTGAAAAAGAAATTTATAAGTAATGCTATTCAAAATAGTTGTGAAACCCTTTTAATTGTTGGTTTAATTCCGTTAATTCTTTATTGGCTTCAGAAATTGATGTGGTAGACATTAATGTGTGCATATTGTTTTCTATGCCAGCGAAAAAAATATGTATTTGATTAAATAATTCATCTTGATAAGAATCGTCTAACATGATTGTTTTTGCATCATTAAAAACATCTTTCCCTAATTTATTATAGGCTTCAATTTTTGTTGATTTAAAATTTGATGTTTTTTTAATAATGGTATTTATCAGAAGTATAGATTCTTTTTTTAAAACCCATTTTTTACCATTATTCAATTGTAAAACGCTAGCCATCATTTTCATTTTAGGCGCTTTGCCAAATTCATAATCGTAAATCGTTTCTGCTATCAATTGTAATTCGGCGTCATCATAAGGCAATTTAGGCATCAAATTAAACTTTTTAACAGCACCTGGCATTAACGTTTTTTCTTCTGATGGGTTTTTAGTAAACGCCATAATAGCTTTTATAAATTCCTCTTTATTTGTGTATGTAGGTTTATAATGCTCTTGAACTCTTAACATTGGTGGCGCAATCATTTGATCTCTTTTTGACGGATTTGGAGTTTCAAAATGACAGATATAGCATTTTTGTTGCATCAATTTATATCCTTTAGATTGTACTTTAATGGTTGATGTAACTTTTTTATGTACTACAATTTCTTTTTTATTTGAATTTTCTGATTTTAAATTTTCTTTGTTTTTTTTATTTGAGTTACAGCTTATTAAACCAACAAAAAATAGCACCAATAATAGATTGAATTTCATAATACTCACCTTTTTTAATTTTACAAAACTTATCGTAAAACTACGATTGGTTAATGAGCTGACATATGACTTATGTCATATGTCAGCTATTATTTTAAGAATAATATTTTTTCTTTAACCAAAACGAAACACGAACTAATAAAATTAATGCAGGCACTTCTACCAAAGGTCCAATTACTCCTGTAAATGCTTGTCCAGAATTTAGTCCAAAAACCGCAATAGCAACTGCAATTGCCAATTCAAAATTATTTCCTGCTGCTGTAAAAGCTACTGCTGCTGTTTTATCATATTCTGCTCCAGTTGCTTTTGTAAAGAAAAAGCCAATGATAAACATTACTGTAAAATAGATTAATAAAGGAACTGCAATAATTAAAACATCCATTGGTATTTCTACAATTAATTCTCCTTTTAAAGAAAACATGATTACAATCGTAAACAAAAGCGCAATTAATGTTATTGGCGAAATTGTTGGAATGTATTTTTTAGTATACCATTCTTCTCCTTTTATTTTCACTAAAATGAGTCTGCTTAAAATTCCCATTAAAAATGGAATTCCTAAATAAATAGCAACACTTTCTGCAATTGTGCTGATAGAAATATCTACAATTGCACCTTCAAAACCAAAATAGGGTGGAAGTATAGTTATAAAAAGCCACGCATAAAAACTGTATGCAAAAACCTGAAAAATACTATTTAAAGCAACTAAACCTGCACCATATTCGCTACTTCCTTCTGCAAGATCGTTCCAAACCAAAACCATTGCAATACAACGTGCCAAGCCAATTAGAATAAGACCAACCATATATTCTGGATAATCACGTAAAAATGTAATTGCCAAAACGAACATTAAAACAGGACCAATAATCCAATTTAGAATTAATGAAATTGACAGGATTTTTGTGTTTCTAAAAACTTTTGGCAAGAGCGCATAATTTACTTTTGCTAAAGGCGGATACATCATTAATATTAAACCAATTGCAATTGGGATGTTGGTTGTACCGCTATTGAACGAATTTATAATAGTAGGAAATGTTGGAATAAAATATCCAAGTCCGACTCCTATTGCCATTGCAACAAAAATCCAAAGTGTTAGATTTCTATCAAGAAAACTTAATTTTTTTGAAGCCATTTTTAAGAATTTATTTGAGAGAAAATGTAGAATAATTCAGTTGCAATTTGCAGACTTCTTTCATTATATTTTTCAGCTTGTTGAGGTGTGTTGTCAAAAGCTTTTGGATCTTCAAAAGTTATAGGAATTCGTTTTTCTGCACCAGCAATAAACGGGCAACCTCCATCTGCTTGCGAGCAAGTCATAATTGCTGCAAATTTAGATTTTGGATTAAAACCATCATCTAATTTTTTTGAAAAACCAATAATTGGATGTTCATTCTCTGCATATTTAATGCTGTAAACTGGGTTTTTACCTTCTGAAAGCGTTTTGATTTCAAATCCAGAATTTTTTAGTGTTTCTGCAACCATAGGGAATAAAGCTGTTGCTTCTGTACCACCAGAATAACAAAAAACATTTTTGATGTTAAAATAATTTGCCATTGTTTGAGCCCAAACTTGTGATAAATGACTTCTTCGTGAATTGTGGGTGCAAATAAAATTGATTCGAATTTCTTGATCATTTGAAACTTTAGCTTGAATAAATTCAGTTAGCGGTTTTAAGATTTCTTTTCGATCATCAGAAATACTCTCAGGTTTTAAATTCTTGATTAAATTTTCTATTTCTAGAAATAATGTTGGTTGTGTAGTTATCATTTTATTAATTATTTGTTTATTGCGATTTTACGATTAATGTTTTTAAATTTTTTTAACAACAATCTCCTTTTATAGAAATATCTTGATTTAGAAATTGCAACATAGTTTCTTTCATTTTTGTCCAATTCTCGGTGTTTATGCAATAGCAAACACTTGTTCCTTCTACATTTCCTTTAATGAGTCCTAAATTTTTTAATTCCTTTAAATGTTGAGAAATTGTAGGTTGCGCAAGACCAATTTCGTTTACCAAATCGCCACAATAACAAGCGTCTATTTTAAAGAGTTGTTGTAAAATAGCCACTCTTGCAGGATGCCCAAAAACTTTTGCGAATAAGGCAATTTCATTTTGTAAGTCGGTAAACATTTCGGTTTTTGCTAATCCCATTTCTTGTTTAATTTATTAATTGCAATGTTACGATTAAAGTTTAAATTGACAAATAAAAATTAAATATTTTTTAGTCTTTTTTGTGTTTGCTAGCGTGTATTATAAAAATCAGTTATATTGATTCCTATGCGATTTGTTATTAAATATTTCTCATGTCAGTTCGAGTGATTTTAATGAAGCGGTAGCGTAATAAAAATTGTATCGAGAACTTTTTTTGAATTTGAAATTTATTTACACGGAATAATTATTTGTAAACCGTTTAACAAAAAAACCACCTCAAAAGAGATGGTTTTAAATATTTAAAAACACTTAATGTTTACATATAATCTTCAATTGGGCTACAAGAACAAATTAAATTTCTGTCTCCAAAAGCATCATCAACTCTTCTAACAGTTGGCCAGAATTTGTTATCAGCAATATAGTCTAAAGGAAAAGCAGCTTGTTTTCTAGAATATGGTAATGTCCATTCATCCGCAGTTAACATTTCTTGTGTGTGTGGCGCATTTTTTAAAGGATTATTTTCATCTTCTTTTGTTGCTTCATCAATTTCTTTTCTAATAGAAATCATTGCATCACAAAAGCGATCTAATTCAGCCATACTTTCAGATTCTGTAGGCTCAATCATCATAGTTCCGCCTACAGGAAAAGAAACAGTTGGCGCATGAAAACCATAATCCATTAAACGTTTTGCAATATCTACAACTTCAATTCCGTTGTTTTTAAAACCTCTACAATCAATAATCATTTCGTGAGCAGCTCTTCCTTTTTCTCCTGTGTATAAAGTTGGATAAAATTCGTTTAAACGCTCTTTAATATAGTTTGCATTTAAAATTGCCATTTTAGTAGCATTTTTTAATCCTCTAAAACCAAGCATTGTAATATATCCGTAAGAAATTAAACACACTAATGCAGAACCCCAAGGAGCTGCAGAAATTGCTGTAATTGCATTTTCTCCACCAGTTTTTACAACAGGATTTGTAGGTAAAAAAGGCGCTAATTGAGGAGCAACACAAATTGGGCCAACTCCAGGACCTCCACCACCATGCGGAATTGCAAATGTTTTGTGTAAGTTTAAGTGACAAACATCAGCCCCAATTGTTGCAGGATTTGTTAAGCCAACTTGTGCATTCATATTTGCGCCATCCATATAAACTTGTCCGCCGTTTTCATGAATAACATTTGTAATATCTTTAATTCCGGTTTCAAAAACTCCATGAGTTGAAGGATATGTAACCATTAAAGCAGCTAAATTTTTAGAATGGATTTCTGCCTTTTCTTTTAAATCTTCGAAGTCGATATTTCCTCTTTCATCTGTTTTTGTTACCACAACTTTCATCCCAGCCATTACTGCGGAAGCAGGATTTGTTCCATGTGCAGAAGCAGGAATTAAACAAATATTTCTATGAGAATCTCCTCTACTTTCATGATACGCTCTAATAACCATTAAACCTGTAAATTCACCTTGTGCACCAGAGTTTGGTTGTAAAGAGGTTGCAGAGAAACCAGTAATAATATTTAATTGATGTTCTAATTTTTTAAGTACTTCTTGATATCCTTCTGCTTGATTTAAGGGCACAAAAGGGTGAATATTTCCCCATTGTGGATTGCTTAAAGGCAACATTTCTGAAGCGGCATTTAGTTTCATTGTACAAGAACCTAAAGAAATCATAGAATGATTTAAAGCTAAATCTTTGCGCTCTAATTTTTTAATATAACGCATCATTTCTGTTTCAGATTGATACGTATTAAATACCTCATTTTCTAAAAAAGGAGTGTTTCTCAATAAATTTTCTGGAAGTACCTTAATTGGTAAAGGTAAATCGCCACTTTTTACATTAAAAGCTTGTTCAAAGCAATGTACGATTGCTTTTATTTCTTTAATTCCGGCAGTTTCATTGATAGAAATAGAAACATGATTTTCATCAACATAATTAAAATTGATGTTATTTGCTTCTGCAACCTTTTTTAATTTAGCAGCCTCAACTTCAACTAAAATGGTATCAAAATAAGATGTGTTTAATTGTTTAAAACCTAAATCTTCTAAAATTATTGCGAGTGTTTTTGTGTTTGTGTGCACATAATCAGCAATAAATTTCAATCCATCTTTTCCATGATAAACAGCATACATTCCTGCCATAACAGCCAATAAAACTTGTGCTGTACAAATGTTTGAAGTTGCTTTTTCTCGCTTAATATGTTGCTCTCTAGTTTGCAAAGCCATTCTTAAAGCTCTGTTGCCATTTTTGTCTTTGGTAACACCAATAATTCTTCCAGGAATACTTCTTTTATAAGTGTCTTTTGTGGCAAAATATCCTGCATGAGGACCTCCATAACCTAAAGGAATTCCAAAACGTTGCGTTGTTCCAACAACAACATCAACCCCAAATTCTGCTGGCGCTTTTAACCTTACTAAAGATAAAATATCTGCAGCAACAGCAACTTTTATATTTTTTTCATTTGCTTTGGCAACAAAATCTGCATAGTCAAATACTTGTCCGTATTTTCCTGGATATTGTAAAATTGCTCCAAAAAATTCATCAGAAAAATTAAATTCTTCGTGATTTCCAACAACTAATTCAATGCCAATAGGAATTGAACGAGTTTGTAAAACAGATAATGTTTGAGGTAGAATTTCATCAGAAACAAAAAACTTATTTACATTATTTTTCTTTTGACTTCTTTCTCTAACATCAAACAATAAAGCCATTGCTTCTGCAGCAGCAGTACTTTCATCTAACAAAGAAGCATTTGCCAATTCCATTCCAGTTAAATCGCAAATCATCGTTTGATAATTTAACAACGCTTCTAATCTACCTTGTGCAATTTCTGCTTGATAAGGAGTATAAGCTGTGTACCAACCCGGATTTTCTAAAATATTTCGTTGAATAACACTTGGCACAATTGCTTCATGATATCCTAAACCAATATAGCTTTTAAAGACTTTATTTTTTTCTGATAGTTCTTTAATATGAGCTAAATACTCATATTCGCTCATTGCAGGATCTAAATTTAATTCTTCTTTTAATCTAATTTTTTCTGGAACAGTCTCATTAATTAACTGATTTAAACTATCAACTTTAATTGCTGATAACATTTTTTCTTGTTCCTTTTTATTGGGTCCAATATGTCTTAGTTGAAACGAATTTGTGTTCATTTAAAGTTTTTTATATGTCTTTTTTCAATCGATGAAGTTGATTGCTGATTTGAATTTACTGAGGCAAAAATAATCATTTCATAAAGTTTGAACTTCATCAAAAACAGTTAAAAAAGGATTAATTATCAACCAAAAGTGAATGTTATGAACATAAACTTTATTTTTGCTGCATGAAGGTTTTAAAAACTATTTTAAATTTTTATATAAACGCGAGTATTCACGTAGCTTTAGCTGTATATGCTTTTGTGAGAATTACAGAAATTTATTTTAAACTTTCGTATAATGAAAACCTCGATTATTTTATCTTTTATGGCACAATTACGGGTTACAATTTTGTAAAATATGCTGGTGTTGCAAAACTGCATCACAAAAGGTTAACAAAAGGCTTAAAAATTATACAAATTTTTTCTTTGGGATGCTTTTTTGCCATGTGTTATTATGGCCATTTAATTGATTTTAAAACTTTGCTTCTTTCAGTGCCTTTCACCTTATTAACAGTGTTGTATGCAGTTCCTTTTTTAAGCGGATTTGATAAAAATTTAAGAGAAATTAGTTATTTAAAAATTATTGTAGTTGCCTTTGTTTGGGCTGGATTTACTGTTTTAATTCCGGTTTTTGATGCAGAAAAAGAATTTAGTTTGTCAGTCGTTTTTACTATAATTCAGCGGTTTTTAATAGTTCTTGTTCTAATTCTTCCTTTTGATATAAGAGATATGAAATTTGACGCCATTTCTTTGCAAACAATTCCGAAGAAAATAGGTGTAGAGCAAACAAAGAAATTAGGACTAACATTACTCGTTTTTTCGTTGGTTTTAGAGTTTATGTCATCCACAGAAATTACAACGAAGAGTCCTTTTATGATGTTCTTTTTTTTATTGACTATTTTCTTGATGAGAGCTAAAATTAAGCAACCAAAATACTATAGTTCTTTTTGGGTTGAGTCTTTGCCAATTGTTTGGTGGTTAATTCTTTTAGGATTTCATAATTTTTAAGCTAAAAAAACCTTTTTCTTATGAAGTCTTTATTGATATATAACTAAAGAAATTGATTTCGTAAAAATTTTAAAAAAGCTTCATAATTCCCTACTATCTTTGTAGATTTACAGCTTAAATTCAACCAAGATTCTTACAAATGATTACCACAAAAAGAAATTATATTTTCGATTTTGATAGTACTTTAACAAGAGTAGAAGCTTTAGATGTTTTAGCAGAAATTACGTTAAAAGATAATCCTAATAAAGATAAAATTATTCAAGAAATAATTGATATTACCAATTTAGGCATAGATGGCGAAATATCTTTTACAGAATCTTTAGAAAGAAGAATTAAATTACTAAATGCTAATGAAGCAGATTTAGCCAATTTAGTAAATGCTTTAAAAAAACAAGTATCAAAATCCATAGAAAGTAATAAAGAATTTTTCGAAAATTATGCAGATGATATTTATGTTATTTCCTGCGGATTTAAAGAATTTATAGATCCTATTGTAGCACAATACAATATACCTTCAGAAAGAGTTTTTGCAAATACTTTTGAGTTTGCGAATGATGGAAAAATTATTGGCTTTGATGCTAATAATCCATTATCTCAGCATAACGGAAAAATAAAGTGTTTAAAAGACATGGAACTAGAAGGAGAAATACAAGTTATTGGCGATGGTTATAGCGATTATGTAACTCGAAAAGCGGGTGTAGCAGATAAATTTTTTGCTTACACAGAAAACGTTTCTAGAGTAAAAACTACAGAAAACGCAGATTTCATTGCCCCAAATTTAGACGAATTTTTATACGTAAACAAGTTGCCAAGAAATATCTCATACCCAAAGAATAGAATTAAAATTTTATTATTAGAAAACGTACATCCAGATGCTTTTACAAAGTTATCTACAGATGGCTTTTCTGTAGAAACTGTTTCTAAAAGTTTATCCGAAGATGAATTAATAGAAAAAATTAAAGATGTACACGTTTTAGGAATTCGTTCTAAAACAAATGTTACGCAAAAAGTAGTTGATGCTGCAGACAAACTAATGGTAGTAAGTGCATTTTGCATTGGTACCAAACAAATTGATTTAGAGGCTTGTAAAGAAAAAGGAGTTGTTGTTTTTAATGCACCTTACAGTAATACACGTTCTGTTGTAGAATTGGCTATTGGCGAGATTATTATGTTAATGCGTAGTGTTTTTCAAAGAAGTACAGAAATACATAATGGTCAGTGGAATAAAACTGCAGAAGGTTCAAGAGAAGTTCGTGGTAAAAAACTAGGAATTGTAGGTTATGGTAATATTGGTAAGCAATTATCAATTTTGGCAGAAGGCTTAGGAATGGATGTATATTATTATGATGTAGAAGATACTTTAGGATTAGGAAATGCTACAAAAGTTGACAAGTTAGAAGATTTATTAGCACTATCTGATGTGGTAACTTTACATATTGATGACAATGCAGCTAACAAGAATTTTATTGGAGAAAAAGAAATTTCTCAAATGAAAGATGGCGCGTATTTAGTAAACTTAGCAAGAGGTTTTGTTGTTGATATTCCTGCATTAGTTACAGCTTTAAAAAGCAAAAAATTAGCTGGAGCTGCAATTGATGTGTATCCAGAAGAACCAGCAAAAAATGGTGAATTCTTCTCTGATTTACAAGGATTACCAAACGTAATTTTAACACCTCATGTTGGTGGAAGTACTGAAGAAGCGCAAAGAGATATTGCAGATTTTGTGCCAAGTAAAATTATGGCATATATAAATTCTGGAAATACAGTTGATGCTGTAAACTTTCCAAATATTCGTTTGCCAAGACAAATAAAATCACACAGATTCTTACATATTCACAAGAATGTACCTGGTGTAATGGCAAAAATTAATAAGATTTTAGCTAAATACGAATTAAATATTTCTGGTCAGTATTTATCTACAGATCCAAAAGTTGGTTACGTAATTACAGATTTAGATAAAGAATATAACAAAGAAGTTATCGAAAAATTAAGAAATGTAGAAGGTACAATTAAGTTTAGAGTTCTATATTAAACTAATCTACATTATTGCGAGTAACAAAGCAATCTTTTAAATAATAGTAGCCTTTCAATGTTTAGTTGAAAGGCTATTTTTTTGAAGCTATTTCCAGCTTTCAACTATATCTTTTTTTCGTTCCTCAAAAAAGGATGCCGTTTCAATCTGGGCTAAGCTTGTTTATAGCTATTTGATTTGAAGTCTAAAGCTTTATGCTTTCTTTCAAGTCAATAATCATTTTGTCTTTTATACCTAAATAACGTTTACTTCCTAAATATCTATTTTTATTAAACTCGTCATAATTTGGTTGAGAAGCATCCATAGAACTCAAATGCACGTTACCAGAAGAATGAATAAACTCCATTTTATCATTTCCTAACCAAATACCAACATGTACAACGCGTTGTTTTTTTTCTGATGTTGCTTTTGTTCCAAAAAACAGTAAATCTCCTTTCTGTAAATCTTTAAAGTTTAATTGATCATCTACAATTTTACCTGCATTTATTTGTTGAGAAGCATCTCTAGGAATGATAAAACCATTCATTAAATATACCATTTTTGTAAATCCGCTACAATCCATTCCTTTAGATGAAGTTCCGCCCCATAGATAAGGAAAACCTGTGAAATTTTTAGCAACAACTTCAATATTTTCTTTGGATGATCCTAAGTTTTCTAACCATGAATCATAAATTACAGCTTCCTCTTTTTTGATAAAACCTGTTCTATTATCAGGATATTTTACTTCATAAAATTGATTATCTTCAGAAATGTATTGTAAAAGTCCGCCTAAAGTAATATCAGAAATAATGTTGGTTTCATTTTTTTTATCAGTAAAAACATATCCAAAATTTTTGGTAAAAAGCACTTTTTTTGTTTGATTCCAAGTATCAATTTCTTCTTTATTCATTAATTGAATTCCGCCTTTATCAACCCAAGAAATATAATTATCAGGAGTTTGAATTCTATAAAAATCACCTTTTTTATCTAATACTTTTAAAGCCATTCCTAACAAACCTTGTGTGCCCAATTCTGCAGAATGTTTTGGGTTTGATCTTATATTTATTACAGAATTTCTAGCAACTGCAAAAGTTTTAATTCCTACTGCAGAATCTGGTAAAACACGTACATTATTTGCGAATTCTAATTCTCTTTTTTTTAAACTATCTAAAAGTATCGAGAATGCTTTTTTAGAAGTGGTTTCTCCTTCTAAAATAAGTTGATTATCTTTCAGTTTAAAATTGATATCAAATAATTCAACACGTTTATCAGGCGCAAATTCTGATTTTAGTTTTGCATGAATATTCTCAAGTTCAGGAATTATTTCTGAATTATTTTTACAAGAGAAGAGTGCAATCAATACTAAAAACGAAAAGTATTTTAAGATTTTCATTAGAATAAATTTTATGCTAAAATACAAAACAAAATTCTGTTTTATAAAATGAAGAAAATCATTTAACATCTCTTTAATTTATTTAATTGTGGGGCGATAGCCAAGGAGTTTAATTCCCCAAGTTTTGACTGGAAATGTAACATATTTGTTTTCGAAGCAAACCTAGTACTCTTGGAGCGAGGTTGTAGATTAAATTATGAAATTAGCATCTAAATATTGAAATCTCAAAAGGATTGTTTTATATTTGGGATAAATCATTTTTATTGTCGATGAATTATCAAAACACATTAGCTTTTGCACAACAGCAAGATAAAGAGGATAGACTTTCTTATTTGCGAAATCGATTTCATATTCCTAAAGATAAAAACGGAAATGACTGGTTGTATTTTACAGGAAATTCTTTGGGTTTACAGCCAAAATCAACAAAAGAATATATCAATCAAGAATTAGAAGATTGGGCAAATTTAGGAGTAGAAGGCCATTTTGAAGCTAAAAATCCGTGGTTACATTATCACGAATATTTAACAGATAAAATGGCTAAAATTGTGGGTGCAAAGCCAGTAGAAGTTGTGGTGATGAATACCTTAACAACCAACTTACATCTGTTAATGGTGTCATTTTACAGGCCTACAAAAACAAAATACAAAATTGTAATTGAGTCAGATGCTTTTCCTTCAGATAGATATGCTGTGCAATCTCAATTAAAATTTCACGGTTTTTCTGAGGATGATGTCATTGAATGGAAACCAAGAAAAGGAGAAGAATTATTAAATATTGATGATTTAGAAAAAATCGTTGCTACACAAGGTGATGAAATTGCTTTGTTGTTAATTGGAGGTGTAAATTATTACACAGGTCAGTATTTGGATCTTAAAAAAATCGCAGAAATTGGGCACTCAAAAAACTGTGTAGTTGGTATTGATTTAGCTCACGGAGCTGGAAATATTCAACCAAATTTACACGATTCAAATGTAGATTTTGCAGCTTGGTGTACCTACAAATATTTAAACTCTGGTCCAGGAAGTTTAGCGGGTTTATTTGTACACGAAAAACATTCTAAAAATAAAGATTTACCACGTTTTGCAGGTTGGTGGAATCATAACAAATCTACTCGTTTTAATATGCGAATGCCTTTTGATGTTATGGAAGGTGCAGAAGGCTGGCAATTGTCAAATCCACCAATATTATCTATGGCAGCCATAAAAGCATCTTTAGATTTATTTGATGAAATTGGGATGGATGTTTTAAGAGAAAAATCAGAAAAATTAACTGGTTATTTCGAGTTTTTAATCAATGAAATAGGTGCAGATAGCATCAAAATTATCACACCAAAAAATCCGAAAGAAAGAGGTTGTCAATTATCCATTCAAGTTAAAAATGCGGATAAAAGTTTACACCAAAAATTAACAGAAAAAAATATTATTACAGATTGGCGAGAGCCAGATGTAATTCGTTGTGCGCCAACACCAATGTACAATTCGTTTGAAGATGTATATAAAATGGTTACAATTTTAAAGGATCTTTTATGAGAAAGAACATCTTAATTATTTTACTGACTTTACAGTCTCTTGTAACTTTTTCTCAAAATAAATATTTGTCTGATTTCAATTATTTTTGGGAAACCATCCAAATGGAATATGCTTATTTTGATGTAAAACAAACCAATTGGCAAAAGGTAAAAGAGGTATATAGCAAACGTCTAAATTCGATAAAAGAAGATTGGGAGTTTACCTATTTAATAGAGTTAATGAAACACGAACTTTATGATGCACACTTTACCTTAAATAAAAATCTGGCTTTTTCATTTCGATTAATTCCTAATGATGTTGATGCTTTTGTATCTATAAAGAATAATAAATATTACATTAAAGACATCAGACAAAATTATACAATCACAAATTTTAATCTAAAAATTGGTGACGAAATTGTAAAAATGAATGGAGTTAATTTTGCTGATATTGTACAATTGAACTTACCTAAATCTATAGAAAGTCCAGACCATAAAGTAAAAGAGTATTTTGCCAATTTAATTTTTGCAGGTAGGCATGATAAACCAAGAAAAATTAAAGTTTTACGTAATGGTAAATTCATCATTTTAAAACTGCCAAAACCTAATCTTAAAAAATACAATTCAACACTTTTAGATTATAAATTGCTGCCAGAAAATATTGGTTATATTAGAATTAATAATTCTTTGGGTAATAATAATGTTATTAAGCAATTTCCGAAAATTGTAGATAGTTTACAAAATAGTAAAGCTATTATAATCGATTTAAGAAATACTGCAAATGGTGGTAACACAGATGTTGCAAAATCAATTATGGGCAAATTTGTAAAAGAAGAAATGCCTTATCAAATTCACGAAAGAGTAGGTTTAGAAAGAGAATTTGGCATCAAAAGAAAATATATAGAACTATTATCGCCACTTAAAAATCCGTATACAAAACCAGTTTATGTTTTGGTAAGCAGATGGACAGGTAGTGTTGGCGAAGCCATTGCACAAGGTTTTTCTAATATGAATAACGTAACAGTTGTAGGTACAACAATGGCAAAATTATTAGGTGCAATTAAGTGCAAACAATTGCAGAATTCAGGAATCAGATTTTGCTATCCTTTTGAGAAATTATACAATGTAAATGGTTTACCTAGAGAATATTTTAAACCAGATTTTACAACAAATAGTTATAAAGAAACGTATTTAAAAGCCTTAGAATTAATTGATGAACAAACAAGATAAAATACTGATTATAGGAGCAGGTTTATGTGGCTCTTTACTCGCCTTAAGATTAGCACAAAAGGGCTATAAAATAGAATTGTATGAAAGCAGACCAGATTTAAGAAAGGTTGATATTTCTGCAGGTAGATCTATAAATTTAGCATTATCAGATAGAGGTTTAAAAGCTTTACGATTATGTGGAATGGAAGAAAAAGCCAAAGAAATTAGCATACCAATGTATGGCAGATTAATGCACGACAAAGAAGGCAATACTTTTACTTCTAATTATTCTGGTAGAGAAGGTGAGTACATCAACTCAATTTCTAGGGGAGATTTAAATGCTATTTTGTTAGATGAAGCCGAAAAGCACGAAAATGTAAACATTCATTTTAATAGCGGATGTGAGAGTGTAGACATAGAAAATACCATTGCACATTTTAAAGATTATAAAAGTAAAAGAAAGTTTTTTGTAAAAGCCGATGTTATTTTTGGTGCAGATGGTGCAGGATCTGCTTTAAGAAAAAGCTATATTTCTGAGCGTAAATTTTTGTTTAGTTATTCGCAAAACTATTTAAATCACGGCTATAAAGAATTAGAAATTCCTGCTGATAATTCAGGAAATCACCAAATAAGCAAAAGTCATTTACACATTTGGCCAAGAGGCGATTTTATGTTAATTGCCTTACCAAATTTAGATGGCAGTTTTACAGTAACACTCTTTTTAAGTTATAATGAAGGCGAATATAATTTCGAGAATTTAACAAATACAGAAAAGATAAATGAGTTTTTCGAAAAAGAATTTCCAGATGCTTTAGCGTTAATTCCCAATATAAAAAAGGAGTTTTCACACAATCCAACAGGAGCTTTAGGCACCGTAAAATGTTCTCCTTGGTCTTATCTTAACAAAACTTTGTTAATTGGTGATGCTGCTCACGCAATTGTTCCTTTTTACGGACAAGGAATGAACGCTTCTTTCGAAGATGTTTTTGTGTTTGATGAAATACTAAATCAAGAATTATCAGATTGGAAATCTGTTTTTAAAGCTTATGAAAAAGCAAGAAAAAAAGACACAGATGCCATTGCAGATTTGGCGATTGATAATTTTTACGAAATGAGAGATCACGTTGCAAATCCGTTGTTTAAAGAAAAAAGAAAAATTGAAATGGATTTAGAAAAAATGTTTCCAAATCAATATTTTTCTAAATATTCTTTAGTTACATTCAACGAAAATATAGGCTATAATGAAGCTATGAAAAGAGGTAGAGCACAAGATAAAGCTTTGTTGAATTTAATTGCAGATGATGAAGTCCACACGCATTTAAATATGACAAGAGAAGAACTAAGAACTATTTTAGACAAAGTAATTCACGAAACAGATAAAATATTAGAAGAAGATAAAATTGCAGGATTGTAGTTTTTTTAGAAGCTATTTCCTGCTTTCCATTATATCTTTTTTCTGAAAAAGAAAAAAGGATGCCATTTCAATCAGGGCTAAACCTATTTATAAAAACTATTGAATTTTGCTATCAATAGAAAATTTAAAAACTATAATGAATACTTACATTATTTTATTACGTGGAATTAATGTCTCAGGTAAAAACAAAATTCCGATGGCAGATTTACGAGATTTATTAAACAGTTTAGGTTTTCAAAAAGTAAAAACATACATCCAAAGTGGAAATATTATTTTAGAATCAAGTAAAACAAAATCAGTAACTTGTGAAATGATAAATGTTGGTATTAAAGATAAATTTGGTTTTGATGTTCCTGTAATTGCAAGAACAATTCTAGAATGGGAAAAAGCAATTAACAATTATCCTTTTTCAAAACAAAACGAAAAAATAGTTGCTTTTACGTTTTTAGACAAAGCATCAGAAATTACAGAAATTGAAATTAAAAATGTTGGAGAAGATGAATATAAAATAAATGGAGATGTAGTTTATTTAAACTGTCCGTCAACATTTGCAAAAACAAAAATTTCTAATAATTTATTAGAAAAAAAGTTACAAGTAATTGCAACAACAAGAAATTTAAGAACAACTTTAAAGTTGTTAGAGTTAGCAAAAGACCTTACAGGTTTTTGAAATCAGTGAAGTCTACTAAAAAGGGTATGAAATACGAAGTACTAGAATCAAATAATTATTATCATATTTTCAATCAAGGAAATAATGGAGAGAATATTTTTATTGAGGATATAAATTATTTATATTTTTTTGTCTTGACAAAGAAATATATTCACCCAATAGCATCGATTTTATCTTGTCGTTTATTTAAAAAATATTTTTATTTTTTAATACAAATAAAAGATGTAGTTGCTATTTCTACTTTTTTAGAAAACACAATTAAGAAAAATTAATATGATTAAAATCTTTCGAAATATCAGACATAACCTTCTTAATGAAGGGAAAAACGTAAAATATTTCAAATATGCAATTGGAGAAATCTTTTTGGTGGTAATTGGTATTTTAATTGCACTTCAAATAAACAATTGGAATGAAAATAGAAAGAGTGATGCTATTAGAAAGAATTATTATGCTCAAATTTTACAAGATTTAGGCAAAGATTACATTTTTCTTAGAGGTAATATTAGTTGGCTAAATGCTAATATAACACTCTACAAAAAATATCAAGAAGATTTTGCAAAACAAAAAAGTGTAAAGGACCTTATTATTAGATCGGGTAAACTTAATTATTATTTTAAGTATATAAAATTTAATGTAAATACGATAGAAACTCTTCAAAATACAGGTGATATTAAATTAATTCCCACTGAAATAAGGAACAAATTAATCGATTTAAAAAGGTTACAAGATATTCAAGTAAATACAGCATCAGGTAATTATGATAGTTTTATGAAAGAGTTTATGAATGCAACAAAATTAGGATTCATGCCAAATGTGTTTGATAAACTTATTAAAAGTAATCAGTCAAATCAATTATATAAAGATTTAAAAGTTGAAGATAATTTTTCTAAAATTGCTTTAATTATCAATTCTGCGTATAGTCTTAAAGATATTACAGAGCAAGAACAATTAAAAAGTTCTACACTTATGTTAGCGTCTATCAATAATTTATTCAATCTGATAAATGAGGAATTGGGCAATCCTTATGCGAACATAGAAAGTGTAACCAATAGTTTATTAAAACTAGAAACACTAATAGAATCTGGTAAAACGATTGATGAGATTATTGCAGTTATAAAAAAACAAGATAAAAATGCACCAGTTTATGATATCTCTGAAAGTTATATAAATGCATTAGGATATTGGTATATAAATACTGCAAAAAACAATAAAGATGCCCTAAAAATTTTTAAATTAAATACAGAATTATATCCTAAAGCTTGGAATACTTATGATAGTTATGGTGAGTGTTTATTGCTGTTGGGAGATACAGAAAATGGAATTAAAGCATATAAAAAGTCTTTAGAATTAAACCCTAAGAATCAAAGTGCTCTAAAAGTACTTTCAAAATTGAAAGTAGATAATTAAAAATAGAGCAAATAAATGAAAATCCAAAACTACATAAACGGAGAATTTGAAAATTCTATTTTGGGTAATTATATAGATAATTACAATCCATCAAATGATGAGGCTTATTGTAAAATTCCAAACTCAACAAAAGAAGATGTAGAGAAGTAGGTTTTGAAGCATTTAAGAATTAAAATATTTAAAGTTTATTTTCAATTTTTGAATTATTCAATATTAAAATTAATAATATGAATAAAGAAATAAAAGAAAAAATCATTCAAGTTTGTAATGATAAAATTACTAAAAAAGGAGAAAATGTAGGTTTATCATTTTACGCTTTTTTTAAGAATAAAAATGATAACCCAAAATTATTAATGGAAGTTGCAAAATGGTGGATTGAAACTCATCAATTAGATCATTTTGAAAAAGCAACTAAGATTAAACAAATGATTTTGAATAGTAAATAAGAATGAAGATGTTTAGAATTAAGATAATTTTGACGACCTTACATGCGTCTTGATTCTTGTTTCTAAAAATCAAAAAAAATCTAAAGAATATGAGCAACTTAGTACAGCCTTTAAATTTTAAAAAATGGATTGACGAAAATCGTCATTTATTAAAACCGCCAGTTGGTAACAAACAAGTTTGGAAAAATGGCGAATATATTGTTATGGTTGTTGGTGGGCCAAATAACAGAAAAGATTATCATTATAACGAAACTCCAGAATTTTTCTATCAAGTTGAAGGAGATATGATTTTAAAAATCATTGACGATAAGGGAAAAATGATGGATGTAGAAATAAACGAAGGTGATATTTATTTATTGCCAGCAAAAGTGCCACATTCGCCACAGAGAAAAGCAAATACTGTTGGTTTGGTAATTGAATATCCGCGTTCTAAAAAAATGTTAGATGCTTTAGAATGGTATTGTGAAAAATGTGGAAATCAGTTATACAGAGAAGAATTTAAGTTAGATAATATTGAAACAGATATGCCAATTATTTTTGATAATTTTTATTCTGATATAAAAAAATGTACTTGTGATAAGTGTGGAGAAATTATGGAAGCACCCAAAAAAGTAAGCAATTAATCAATAGTAGTTTTTTTAGTTAGTACTTTTTTTTTGAATCTTTTTAATTTTTCAATCTTTAATAAATAATGAAACGTAAACTACGCATAAACGGCCATTCACATTTATTACCTTATCCAGAAGAAATTCCTCAATTTATGAAGGAAAAAGAAATTTTTTGGGTAGATAATGAACGTAAACATATGTTGCAAAAAGGTTGGAAACGACCTGTAACAGATTCTAGTTTTTTCTTAGACGAAAAATTACTTTGGATGGAAAAAAATAAAATAGATCATGCTGTTGTTTTAAATCTTTCTCAACTTTATGGTAATGGATTGCGTTTAGAAGAAATGAAAAAAGCCTTGCGTTTTCAGAATGATTTTAATGCAAAAGTTCAACACAATCATCCTTCTAAATTTACTTGTGGTTTTGTGATTCATCCAGGATTTATTTATGGTGCTTTAGACGAAATGAAACGTTGTGTAGAAGAATTAGGTTTAAAAGTGTTGTGTTTGCCAACACATTTTATGGATTCTATTGGGCAATGGCGTTGTGTTTTTGATGAAGAAAATGACCGAATTTTTGAATTGGCAAACAAGTATAAATTAGCCATTGAAATTCATCCTTATGATGGAGATAAAATGATAAAACTAGAAAATACAAACTGGCGTTTTCACCTAATTTGGATGTTAGCTCAATGTGGAGATGCGTATCATTTTTATACTTTAAATGGCATGCAAGAACGTTATCCAAATATTAGAACTTGTTTTGCACATGGAGGTCAATTAGCACAAATGAATTTAGGAAGAAGAATTCAAGGTTTTGATGGAAGACCAGATTTATTTGAAGGTAAAATACATCCTAGAAAAGCAGTTGGACATAAAAACATTTTCTTTGATACATTGGTTCATGATACAGATTCTTTAGGCTTAATGTTTAAAAGACAGGGTACAAAACAAGTGTTAATGGGTTTAGATGATCCTTATCCTTTAGGAGAAATGGAAAGTGATAAACAATCATCTTATCCTGGAAAAATTTTAGATTTAGCTGTAGAAAAAGGTATTATTTCTAATGATGAAAAAGATCAAATTTGGAAAGATAATGTTTTGCAATGGTTGTTTGGAGATGATGAAAAAGCGAAACAAAATTTAATAGATAAAATACTTTCTTAAATATTAGTTTTTTTAGTATCTAATAACAGTTTTCAGTAGCAGTTAACAGTGAGAACTGAAAACTGCGACTGAAAACTGAAAGTTATCCTTGACATAGTTTTAATACACTTTCGGCTCTTTCTAGCATAAATTTTGGATAAAATTCAATATCTATTTCTTCTTTTTTCCCTAATTCAATTGCGCGTTTTATTTCGTCACAATAGGGTTTTGTAGATTTTCCAAAAAAGCGTGCAGAGCCCATATTCCATTCTGCATTTCCTAAAATTACTCTAGGATTGTTTGGCGAAATAGCTAAAGCTTGGGCATATAATTGATTGTTTGCTCCAGATAAAGTCATGCCATATTTTTGACCATCAAAAGCAATATAACCTAAATTTAAAAGTGCTTGCGTAATTATAATTTCTGGATTATTTTTTGATATTGATTTTGCAGTATCTAAAAATTCTTGGGCTTTGGTTAATTTTGCTTTTAAAACGGCTTCATCTTTTAAACCAAAACTGCCTAATATTTCTAAAGTTGCAGCATAATAACTTGGCAACCAATTGTCTTTTTCTACAGAAGCAATTCTTTCAAAAAGTTGAGAAGCTTCAGTTGTATTACCTTTTTCCCATAATCCAAATGCTTTTTGCATTCCTGTTTGATAATTTGTTTGCGCAGAAATCCCTGTCGCAATGAAAATTGCGATGATAATTGTAAATTTTTTCATGATGTAAAAGTTTAAGTTTTTGTTGTAAACTCTAGAAAAGAGTGTTAATAATTAGGTTTTTTTATTTTACTATTATAGTTAGTTCGGTATCTTTTGATACTTCAAATTTTGCATCTTTATATTTTGGAGGTCCCATAAATCCTTTTGCATCATTTGATATTCCTATTGGTTCTTTTGGAATTCCTATAAAATTTGTATCCATTTTTTTATTATTATTTGCATCATGAAACGCAGAAACTGCATAAATTCCTGATGGAATATCTTTTAAAATTACGGATGCTTTTTTGTTTTCAATTTTTAGGATAGTTGCTTTTATTGGGTTTTTTAAGAAACTATCTTCTTTGTTATATAAGGCAACATATAAATTACCATTGTTAGATTTCATTCCTTTAAAATCTAAAGTAATTGTATGGTTTTCTTGTGCTGATGTTGATGAGAAGCCAATAAATATAAAAGCTGTAATTAAAAGTAATTTTTTCATGATTGTTTTTTTTTGATATTTCAAATATCTGATGTTTTTATGAGTAATTCACAAGAATAATACCGAATTGTAATTTTTTGTTTCTGAACTGTAATTATTGTTAAAATCTTACTAGTTTTTAAAGTTCTCTATTCGTTTTCTAAAAAAGCTTAGCCCTGATTGAATCTTTCGACTACGCTCAAGACAGGCTTTCTGTTTGAGCTCTTTTTATGCCGAACTCGTTTTAATATCTCTTACAAATAATAAAATTAATTTAAAATATAAATAGATGCTGAAATAAATTCAGCATAAAAAAGCGAGTAGTGAAAGCAGGAAATAGCTTCTAATAATATTATAAATTATTTAACTGATTTGTTTTTTTATTATCGCTAATTGTCCAGAAAAAACCTACAAAAAAGAAGCGATCTGCATTAGGTATAATTGCTTGTCTATCGAAATTACCATTATTATCTGGCGTGTTTTTGTAATTATAACCAAATACATTTTTGGTTCCTAAGGCATTATTTACAGAGAAATATAAGATTTTTTGTTGATTTATTAAATACGCCCAATTTAAACTTAATGAGTTGTAGTTTTTTGTTTTATTATTTAAAAAACCAGGTTTGTTTGGGTTTGTATAATTTCTGCCAGAAGCAAAATTATAGCTAAAACCAACTTGACTTTTCCAATCTTCAATCCAATGTTTTGTAACAAGAGATAGGTTGTGCTTTGCTGCAAAATTAGGAGTTGCAGAGGTTGTGTAGTTTCTGTAATTTCTTTTTGTGTCTAAATATGAGTAAGAAACCCAATAATCTGTGTTTTTAATTTTACCATTTTGTCTCCAAAAAACATCAATTCCTTTTGCATAACCATTTCCGTTGTTATTAAAAGTGCTGTTAAAAGTTGGCTGAGTTTCATTGTATTTTACCAAATTGTTATAATCTTTATAATAGGCTTCTATTCTAAAAATTTGCCCTTGTTTTGTTGCTTGATAATTGGCAATAAAATGCGATGTGTTTTCTGATTTAAAGTTGTTATAAAATTTTAAATAGTTGCTTTTTGGATTTTGATAAAACTGACCATAAGCAAAAGAAAATTGAGAATTTTTACTTGATTTATAAGAAATTGAAGCTCTTGGTGATAAGGTAAACTCATTTAATAAGCCTGTGTTTTCTGCTCTAACACCAATTTTAGTTGCTAAATTTTTAGAAAAGAAAATATCTGTTTCTATAAATGAAGCGAATATGTTGTTGCTAAATCCGTATTCGAATTTTGATGCATTTATTGGTGTGTAATTTTCATTATAATCGCTAATAAAATATTCTGAACCAAAGTTTAATTTAAATCTATTAGAAAATAGTTTTTTAAGTTTGAATTTAAAATGAGCAGAATTTTGATTGCTATTTACATTATCATCAATAATTTTTAGTTTAGAGTTGTCATTTGTAAAACTAATTCCTGTTTCAAATTTCCAATTATTGCCAAATTTATTTTTGTAAGAAGTATTAAAATATAGGTTTCTATTTTGCATTGCAAAACGAAATCCATTTGCATAATTGATGTCTTCTTGAATTACGTCAAAATCTGTATAACTATAAGCGCCATACAATTTTAGTAGAGATTCATCTTTAAATTCGTGTCTAAAAACCATTTCTCCATTAAGACTTTGAAAAGGTTTGTTCCAAGTATTTCTGTCTGGAAAAGCTTCTAAATAAGGAGATAAATTAACATATGAAGTATTGATACTAAAAGAACTTTTTTTCCAAATTTGGGTATTTCCTAATCCTAAACCAACAGTCATAAAAGCTAAATCGGTTTTTTCTTGTACAGGTTTGTCTATAGTATTTAATAATAAAACGCTTGATAAAGCTTGCCCATATTCTGCAGAATATCCGCCAGTAGAAAATGAAATTCCTTTGAATAAAAAAGGAGAATATCTACCTCTAGAAGGTATGTTATTTGTTGATGGTGTAAATGGTGTAAAAACTCTTACACCGTCTATAAAAATCTGTGTTTCTTCTGCTTCACCACCTCTTACAAATAAACGTCCATCTTCTGCTACAGTTGTTGTTCCTGGTAAGGTTTGCAAAGCGCCAACAAAATCGCCCAAAGCACTTGCAGTTGTAACAATATCTAATGGTTTTAAAACGGTAACTTTTGCTTTTTCGCCAGCTTCAAAAGTACCAGCATTTATAACAACTGCATCTAAAGAATTAACGTCATCTCTTAATTTTATTTTTAAGTTTTTGAGAGATGATACATCAGCAGTTTTAATATAAGTTTCGAAAGAAATAAAAGAAATAACCAAAGTTTGTGTTCCTTTTTCTGATGTTGAAAATGAAAATTCTCCTTTATCGTTGGTCGAAGTTCCATCGTAAGTGCCGTCTAAATAAATGTTTGCGCCTATAATAGGTTCATTTTTGTTATTAGTAACTTTTCCTGAAATTGTGTTTTGTGCAATTAAAGAAAATTGGCAAATAGTAAAAAATATAAATAGTATTCGTTTCATCAGTATTGGTTTTTGATGATACAAAGATGTAGCGTTATTCGTTTTTAAAATAAAAACAAATACCGAGTTGTAAAATTTGAATGATGAATTGTAAATATGATAAACTATTTGTTTCTTATCATTAGATTGCCCTGAAAACTTGTAACGACGTTACAAAATAGGAATACATAAATCTACAATAAACTTGTTTTCTTTATGTTCTGCTGCGTTGTTGTAATAAATTTCAAACGGATCAATTTCGGACTTTTTGTAACCATTTTCTACCATAAAAGCAAAAGAAGATTCCCACGCTTGTTGAAACTCAAAAGGTGCAATTTCTAATCGAGAAACAATACATTTTGTAGGACTTAATATTTTTAAATTTACTTCTTCATCAAGATCAATAGGGTCATTTAAAACAATACAAGCGCTCATTCTTAAATTATTAGGATCTGTAATTTTAGGGCTATCATGATAAATAGTAACCATTCTTGTTTGTTCGTTTATCAAACCTTTTGGAGTTGCCCATTTTACTAATTTATTATAAATACTTCCAATTGCTTCCATTTTTCCTTTATGCGCAATGTAAGCCAAGTCTAATCTCGGAGTTTTTTTAATTTCAGTTTTTGCATTCATTTGTAACCATTTTAAAGCGTTATTGATGTTGCAAATATATTGCTCAAAAGTAACAATCACTTTTCCAATCTTGCTTTCGTTTTTGCTAATTTTGCTATATTTTTTTGGACTTTCTTCTTTGAATTTGTTTGGAGAAATTCCGTAGAATTTTTTAAAAGATTTAGAAAAAGCAGACAAATCACCAAAACCTACAGCTTCTGCAATTTGCGTAATATTTTTTTCTTTTTGATGTAATAAATATGCTGCAGATTTTTCAATTCTTTTTCTATTGATAAAATTATGAAGTGTTTCTCCAACAACTAATTTAAACAGCCTATGAAAATGAAAAGGAGAGAAGTATGCTTTTTCTGATATAATTTCTAAAGATAATTTTTTTGATAAATTACCTTCAATAAAAGTGATTGCAGTATTTAAACGAGCAATATTTTCTTTCGCAATTTTATCAGAATTCATTTTTAGTTTTTTGTAGATAGTAGAATATTAATCCGCTTGCAAAATATAAAATTATATCGATAAAGTCTTTGGTATATCTTGCTAAATATTCTGGAAAAATAAATTCGAATAATACACTATACATCAAACATAAATATAAAATTACCCAAATACTTAAAGTGTAATTTGTATCATTTTTAGACCATTTTAAAACTTGTAAACTGATAAAAAGAATGATAGGAATTATTAAAAAATCGTTTACATAATGACGAACAAAACGAGGAAGTTGAATGTTTAAATGCGAAGAAAAGTAAATAAAAGCACCTGTTATTATTGAAAAAATAAAATAATATAGAAGTAGTTTTTTCATATCAACCAGCTGCAACCATTGCTATAAACCAAGCTAAACCAGCGCCAATTGCAGAGACAACAACAAATCCCGAATACAAAATCCATCCAAAAATACGATATAAGAAAAAGGAATGTTTTTTTAAACGTTCTATAAAATTTGGATTCTCTCTTTTGTAAATTACTTTATTAATTTCTTGCTGTTTTATTTTCTCTAATTTTTCTTGAAGAAGAATCTCTTGAGTAAGAGATTTGTTGCAGTTTGTACAATATTTCTTACCAGTATTTAGAGTTCCACAATTTGGGCATTTAATGGTTTTTGCTTTCATAATTATTCTTTAAAAGAATACTTATTTTTCTTTTTATAAGGTCTAATAATTAATCTAGTTTCTCTATCAAAACGAATATAATTATAAACCCAATTTAGAAAAACAATAGCTTTGTTTCTAAACCCAATTAAAGAAAATAAGTGAACAAACATCCAAACAAACCAAGCAAAAACTCCTTGAAATTTCCATTTTGGTAAATCTACTACCGCCTTATTTCTACCAATTGTAGCCATAGAACCTTTGTCATTATAAACAAATGCTTTTTGTTCTTTGTTAAACAATTTAGCCAAAATATTTTTTGCAACTAATTTTCCTTGCTGAATAGCAGGTTGCGCCATCATTGGATGGCCATAAGGATTTTTTTCTGATGACATACAAGCTACATCACCAATTGCATAGACATTTTTATAATTTATAACTTTATTAAATTCATCTACTTTTATTCTAGCAGCTCTTTCAATAACACATTCTGTTGCTAAACCATCAATTAGTTCACCTTTTACACCAGCAGCCCAAATAACGGTTTCTGCTACAAATGAATCTTCGCTATTTGTAGTAACTGTTTTTCCATCATAATCTAAAACGCGTAAATTTTTCCAAACATTTACGCCTAAATTAATTAAAAAATCTTCTGCTTTTTCTGATGCTTTTGCACTCATTCCTTTTAAGAGACAATCAGAACTTTGAATTAAATTTATTTGCATTTGACGGATGTCTAAATCAGGATAATCTTTAGGTAAAATTCCTTTTTTCATTTCTGCTAAAGCGCCAGCCAATTCAACTCCAGTTGGTCCACCACCAACAATTACAAAATTCATTAAAGCATTTCTTTCATCCATATTTGATGTTAAAAGTGCTTCTTCAAAATTTTCTAAAATTAAACTTCTAATGTTTAAAGATTGTGGAATGGATTTCATTTCCATCGTAAACTTTTGGATGTTGGTATTTCCAAAAAAGTTGGTTGTAGAACCTGTTGCAATAATTAATTCATCGTATTCTAAATTCCCAATTGAGGTTTCAATAGAATTAGTTTCGGGGTTTATTTTTTCTACATCAGCTAATCTAAAATAGAAATTTTCTACATCATTAAAACGTTTTCTTAACGGAAAAGCAATAGAATCTGGTTCTAAACCACCCGTTGCAACTTGATATAATAGAGGTTGAAAAGTATGATAATTATGTTTGTCTATTAAAACAACTTGTAATTCTTGTTTTTCTAAACCTCTTGCAGCAGCTAAACCAGCAAATCCACCACCAATAATAACAATTCTAGGAAAACTTGACTGTGGAATATTCATTTTTTATGATGGTTTGAAAGTTGGATTATTAGAATTTTAGATTGCAAATTTACTGAAAATGAATTTATTGCTCTCAATAAAAATAAATTGAATTTTATAGGTTTTAAAAACTTAAATTAAGTTTTATTAGTTTTCATTTTATGAGACTTTTCGATACAAAATTCTTGAAAAAATAATTTTACTAGAAGTGACAGTATGTTAATTTGATTCGATTTTACTCATTGTCACTTCGAGTGATTTTAATTTTTTATTAAAATTATATCGAGAAGTTTTTTAATTAAATTCTCTTTTAATTTCTTGAAGTATTTTATCCGAATTCATAAAATCAGAAATAATTTTAAAGCGTATATCATTTAAATTTCCATTAAAATATTTTGCCCATTTATCATCTTTAAATAAATGATTTATTTGTTTGATTCTTTTTTGAGCTTCAGAAAATGTAAATAGAAAGTTTGTAGAGTTTTCTATTTTAGGTTGAAGTTTAGCTGATTTACTGTCAAAATCAACATCAATAAAAAATATTTTTTCTGATGAATTAATAGGGTAGAAGTCACTCCATTTTGCAAAAGCAATAACGATATTTTGATTCTTGTAATTTTCTGTAGAAATCAATTTCCATCTGCAATTGGCAACGCGTCCCCAATGATTCGATTTTCTATAAACACCTTCATCAGTATAAAAATACATGCTGTCTGATTTACTTTTGTAATTGGTGTTTTCTGGAAATTCGAAATTTTCTATTTGTGTAAATTCACAAAAAGTATGTTTAAAGAAGTTATTTTTGTTAAAATTTTTCAAAACGTTGTTTTTGCAAAAATACTATTCTTAATATTTACATGATATCTAAAGGTAATATTTAAACTTGTTAATTGGTTATTGCTATAAAACAAGGGTCTTAGAAAGCTGATGCAGAAACTTTTTAGACTGTGTATAATTAGCGTCTGCTTTTCTGGAAAAAAGTAGTTTTAATATTTACTAAATTAATAATTACAAAAACCTACAATTTGGATTGTAGGTTTTTGTAATTATTAAAACGTGTGATTTAATACTTTACTAAAATTATAGTTTTTACATTAATTTATATTTACTGTCATTGTTTTGTAAGTACTTTTTTTAATTGTATTTGAACTACTTGTAGCTAATGGAGTTCCTTCTACTTGAAAAATATAATTTCCACTTTCTGTTATAAAAGTTAAATCTGTACCATAAAACTTATTTGTATATGAAGTATTAACATTATGAATATCTACTCTACCTAATGCATTTAAGTCTGTATCATACACAACCATTTCTAGTTTAAGATCTTGGCTAAACCCCTGTGAAAATCCAACATAAATATCTTCATTTTTATAAATTGCAGTTGGTCTTGTAAAGTCTGTTCTTGATGTTTTAAAAGTTAAATTATATAAGTATTCTGAATGATCTGCATCGTATACGTAATATGTTCTTTCTCCTTGGTTTGGTCTATTATTTATAATAACCTCTGTATTGCTATCTTCTTCTAAAACATACGCTTGGTAAGTATCTGGAACTGCATCAAATTCGGCATTATCAAATTTTAAAATAGTGTCTCCACTATTATTAACCTCATCAAACGTTAAAGCTACTTTATATTCATTTTCTAAATAATCTCCTTTAATAACAATACTATAATTATAAGCATCATTATAATTTTCTACTTTAATAATAGGTACAAAACTATTATTGGTTACATCTCCAAACTGAATGTTTGTATAGCCATTATCACTATAACTTGTGTGCGACTCAAAATTTGCAGCTGTAATACTTTGTTCTTTAATAACATCATCTTCATTGTTTGAAGAGCATGAAGCAAATACCATTGTGATAGCTAATACTACTAATTTTGTTACGCTAACTAATTGTGTTTTTTTAAAATTTTTCATTATAATATGTTTTTTTGTTTATATCCACAAATCTATTAGTAAACAGTTATTTACGTCATTCAAAAACCATCTATTTGAGTCAAAAAGTAACTATTTATTTCAAAAAGCAACCATTTGAGTCATTTGTGGTTTTTAATCTAATTTATGCTGAAAAAGTATCAATAATCATTTTTTTTAAAGCATAAAAACAACCTGTTTTATTATAAAAATATTATTTATAGCAGGTTTTGTTGATTAATAAGAACAAAATAATAGTCATAGCTTAAATCGTAATAAAAACTTTATGAATTAAAAAGATGGTGAAATCTTTATTAGTGCTTTTTATCGATAAATTTAAAATGTAATTGTCGCATTTTTTTGATTAGTAAGAACATTATAATGATGATAGTTTGTATCCTCATAAAACTTTACCAATTAAAATGATAATAAAATTTTTATTTATACTCTATTAAAGGCTTTACAACTTTAATAATTACTGGTAATAATATTTTTATATTCTATTTATATGACAGCAAAAAACCTTGTAGGCTTTCGCTTACAAGGTTTAAAAACAAACTAACTACTATTTTCACTCTTTCATAAAGCGTTTAGAAGAAACTGCACCATCTTCAGTTTCTATTTTAATTAAATATATACCTTTATTTAAGTTAGATGTTGTAATATTTTTTGATGAAGTTTCTAAAACCTTTGTACCCAATACAGAATAGATAGTTGCACGTTTTAAGTTGCTATCCATTTTTATATTTAAAACTGAAGTTGTTGGGTTTGGGTATATAGAAACCGTATTTAAACTAAAATTATCTGTGCTTAATGCTCCACAATTTGTACTAAAACTTGTTTGTGCATCTATATTTGTCCAGTTGGCATCACTATAAGCAACATCATCTACAGTAA